>JAYEOQ010000231.1:0-8185 GCA_034723215.1 Campylobacterota bacterium
CTTCTCTTCTCATATTTTCAGCTAAGATTGTGATTTGTAACTCACCTCTACCTTTTACTTCAAATGCAGCTTCACCTTTAGCTTCATAATCCATAGCAATATTTGTAATCATCTCAGCATCAAGTCTCTCTTGAATTTTATTTGATGTTACAAATTTACCTTCTGTTCCAGCTAATGGAGAGTTATTTACTGCAAATGTTACAGATAAAGTTGGCTCTTCAATATGCATAGGGTCTAAAGGCATTGGGTTTTTAGGATCACATAAAGAATCACCAACATCAATAGTTTCAAATCCAGCAATAGCAACAATATCACCATGACCAGCTTTTTCAATATCCATTCTCTCTAAACCTTTAAAACCAATAAGCTTAGAAACTCTACCATTAACTTTTTCACCATCTGCTTTAACTAAAGTTACATTTTCACCCATAGAGATAGTACCATTGAATATTCTTGCAATTCCTATCTTACCTATAAATGAATCATGAGAAAGATTAAATACTTGAAGTTGAAGACCATTATCATCACTTCCTGATGGTACAGGAACTTTTTCTACAATTAAATCTAGTAATGGTATCATATTTTCATCTGGATCATCTAAAGATATTTTTGCATAACCATTTTTAGCAGCTGCATAAACAACTTCAAATTCAAGTTGCTCTTCAGTAGCACCCATTTGATCAAACAGGTCAAATACTTCATCAACAACTCTATCTGGCTCACCAGCAGGCTTGTCAATTTTGTTAATAACAACAATTGGTCTAAGACCTAATTCTAATGCTTTTTTTACAACAAATTTAGTTTGAGGCATAGCACCCTCTTGTGCATCAACAAGTAATAAAACAGAATCAACCATTTTAAGAACTCTCTCAACCTCTCCACCAAAGTCAGCATGGCCTGGAGTATCAATAATATTAATTCTAGTGTCTTTATAGTCGATTGCAGTATTCTTTGCAAGAATAGTAATCCCTCTCTCTTTTTCGATGTCATTACTATCCATCATTCTTTCTTCTGTTTCAGCTCTCTCATCAAAAGTACCTGATTGCTTAAGTAGCTCATCTACTAGTGTTGTTTTACCGTGGTCAACATGTGCAATAACGGCAATATTTCTAATATCTCTCATTTTAATCCTTCAATTATTTCTTGTATCTATATTTCGCGATTGTATCTAAATAACTCTTATATTCTATTTAGAGGAGTCGTATAGATAAAAATACCTTTGACTTAGAGCATCATCATAGGGTTTTATCAATACCTCTTGAGCTGTTTCACCTTTTATAATTTTTTCTACTACACCTACTTTTATCCCATATGGAAAAATATTATCCATTCCACTTGTAATAACCTCATCATTTAAATTAATCTCTTTCCATAATGGTGTATATTTTATTAGTAACTTTCCATTACTATTCATCCCCGATGTTATCCCTGGAGCATTATTTTTCCCTATATATACTGTATAGTTACATCTATCACTTTTATTTAAATATGCTATATTTTGATTTTCTTTATTTAAAACAATACCCACACTAAAACCGTCATGGGTTACCAAAGCATAAATTTTATTTTTTTCATCCATCTTATAATCAATAATCACTTTTGAGTTATCATTTAATGAAAGATATGATAATACTTTTATTTTTTGAAATTTATGCTCTTTTTCATAATCTATCTCTAAAAGTTTATTTAACTCTTGGTTCTCATTATTTTTTATATTATAAAGTAATTTATATTTGTTATTTTGTTCATTTATCTGTTTTAATCTATCAATATATTCAAGCTGATTAAAATATTTATTTATATTAGATTCTATAATTACAAAGTTATTTAGAATTGTTGAGGATATTGAATTACTTAAAGAGTTTAGTTTGCTTTTAATATCTTTTTCAATATTAAAAAAATATCCCAAAAAAAGGGATATTATAAGAAAAATTATAGTTAAAGTTTTATTCATTAGATATTAGTCTAAGTAAAGATTCCTCATCTAATGTTTTACTTGTACCATAAGCAACAGCAAGAAGTGGCTCATCTGCAACTCTAACAGGTAGTTTAATATCATTTTCAAGATATTTATCAATCCCTTTTATTAATGCACCACCACCTGTTAATACAACACCATTATCAACTACATCACCTGCTAAATCTGGTGGCATCTCTTCTAACACTTGTCGTACAGCTAATGAGATCTCTTTAAATGGCTCAGTTAAAGCTGTTCTTACCCCTTCACTAGTAAGTTCAATAGTTGTAAGTAGACCTGAACTATCTCTACCTTTTACCTTTATAGTTTTATCTTGTTTTTGTTTTATAGCTGTTGCTATATCAATTTTAATATTTTCAGCTGTTCTTTCACCAATAAATAGGTTAAAATTTTGTCTTACATAATCAATAATTGCCTTATCAAATCTATCCCCAGCAACTTTTATCGATTTACTTAAAACAAGTCCACCCAATGAGGTAACACCTATCTCTGTTGTACCACCACCAATATCAACAACAACATAACCCTCAGGACTACTTACAGGAATATTTGCTCCAATAGCAGCAGCCATAGGCTCTTCAACTAGAAAAACTTCTCTAGCGCCTGCACTTAGTGCTGACTCTTTTACCGCTTTTCTTTCAACTTGAGTAATACCATGAGGGATACAAATAATAATTCTAGGTCTTAAAAATGTTTTTCTCCCATGCGCTTTTTCAATAAAATATCTTATCATACGCTCTGTCATCTCAAAGTCAGCAATAACACCATCTTTCATTGGACGAACAGCTTGAATATTTACAGGTGTTTTACCTATCATCTGTTTAGCATCTGCACCAACAGCTAATATTTTATCTCTACCATATCTATCATGTTGTACTGCTACAACTGATGGTTCATTTATAATAATACCTTTACCTTTTACAGATACTAATGTATTTGCAGTACCTAAATCGATCGCCATATCACTTGAAAACCAACCAATAAATTTATCAAAAATCATATTTTTCCTTTAATTATGCAACTTTAGGTTGTTCTATTTTTTCAACAACCTCTTTAGTGATAGTTACTACTTTACCTTTATATTCAGGTAATTCATACATCACATCCAACATCACATCTTCTAAAATTGAACGAAGACCCCTAGCACCTGTTTTTCTTTCTATTGCAGCTTTAGCTATAGCAATTAAAGATTCATCATCAAACTCTAATTCAACATCATCAAGTTTAAAAAGTTTTGCATACTGTTTAACTAAAGAGTTTTTAGGCTCTGTTAATATATGGATCATCGCATCTTCATCTATCTCTTCTAAGATTGCGGTCATATGAAGCCTACCAATAAGTTCAGGGATAAGTCCATATTTAACCAAATCATCTGCTTCGATTTTATCCATTATATCATCTTTCTCATCTTTAGTTTTTTTAGTTTGATTAAAACCAAGGATATTTCCACCCTCTCTTTTAGCAACAATATCTTTCATACCATCAAATGCACCACCACATATAAATAGTACATTTGTTGTATCTAACTGGATTGCATCTTGACCAGGGTGTTTTCTTCCACCTTTTGGAGGTACATTTATTTGACTACCTTCAACTATTTTAAGTAGTGCTTGCTGAACACCCTCACCACTAACATCCCTAGTTATACTTCTATTTTCAGACATTCTCGCAATTTTATCTATCTCATCAATAAATATAATACCCTGCTCTGCTTTTTTAATATCACCACCAGCTGCTTGGATAAGTCTAGTAACAATATTTTCAACATCATCCCCAACATATCCAGCTTCTGTTAAACTTGTAGCATCTGCTATAGCTAAAGGAACATCAAGATGTTTTGCTATTGTTTGAGCTAAAAGTGTTTTACCACTCCCTGTTGGTCCTATTAATAAAACATTTGCTTTTGATAACTCTGTACCATCTTCAAGTTCATTTTGTCTAAAAATTCTTTTATAATGGTTATAAACTGCAACAGATAAAACTTTTTTTGCTTTATCTTGTCCAATTATATACTCATCTAAAATTGATTTTAACTCTTTTGGGGTAAGTATTTCTTGATTTACCACTTGAGTATTTGTATCATCTATTTTAGTAATAGTTGTAGTATCACTTTTATGACCCTCAATAATATCATAAGCTGATTTTGCACAAACTTGACATATTGTAGCTTTATCTCCAGAAATTACTGGATTTTGTTCACTATCCTCAACACCACAAAAGTCACAGATTAATTTTTGTTTTTTCATATATTTTATTTCCTTGTAAAGGGTATTCCTCTTTTTGTATTTATAACAAAAAGGGCTAATTGTTTTGCATATTTATTATCTGATATTTCTAAAATCTCATTTGCAACTTCTGCAATTGGAAGTCCAGAATCAAAAATATCTTTATATGTCTTTCTAATAGCATCAATATCACTTCTGCTATTTCTAAATCTTCTTCTTAAACCATTTATATTAAGACTTCTTAAAGTAGCACGATTTCCTTCACAGATACAAAATGGTGGTATATCTTGAACTAAAATAGAACCCCCACCTATCATTGATGATTCACCTATCTTGCAAAATTGATGTATCGCACTCATTCCACCAACAACTACATTATCATCAATCTCAACATGACCAGCAATTGCACAACTATTTGCAACAACTATATTGTTTGAAAGGATACAATCATGTCCAATATGTACATGTCCCATAAGTAAACAGTTGTTACCTATTATTGTTTTATATCCACCACCAGCTGTACCAGTGTTTATAAGTGTATGCTCTCTTATTGTATTATTCTCACCAATTATAAGTTCAGTCTCTTCCCCATCAAATTTTAAATCTTGTGGAACAGTTCCTAAAACTGCATGTGAAAAAATCCTATTATTTTTTCCAATTGTTGTTTTCCCTTCAACTAAAGTATGTGAACCAATAGTTGTACCATCATCAATTTTAACTTTAGAACCAATTATAGTAAATGGACCAATAGTTACATCATCACCTATTTTCGCACCATCTTCTATAATTGCAGTTTTATGAATATTTGCCATAAATTAAGTTATCTGTTACTTATCAACAATCATAGCTTTAAGTTCAGCTTCAGCTACTAATTTATCATCAACATAAGCCTCTCCACCTAAAACTATTAGCGTTTTTCTTTGTTTGATAACTTTAATTCTGTACTCTAATTGATCTCCTGGTTTAACTGGAACTCTAAATTTTGCACCATCAATACTCATAAAGTACATAACTTTCTCTTTCATCTCTTCTTCAGTATATCCACCACTTTTAAAAGCAAGTATTCCACCAGCTTGTGCCATACCTTCAAGTATCATAACACCTGGATATATTGGATGACCAGGGAAGTGTCCTTCAAATACTGGTTCACTGATTGATACATTTTTATATGCTACTATATTCTCACCCTCTGTCATACTTGCTACTCTATCTACAAGTAAAAATGGGTATCTATGTGGAAGTATTTTTTGAATCTCTACTACATCTAACATTTTGTGTCCTATTTAATGGTCTTTTAGTGTTTTACACACTCTAATTTAGGGATATTATATCTAATATTTAATTATATTTATATTCATATGTTTATATTTTTTAACACTTTCTTGCTAATACTTTATCAATCAATAGATAATAATAGTTTATATATTTGTATTTGATGTTAGTTTATATATTTAAAGATATATTTAAGAAAATAATAATAGAATCATTTTTATAAAATTAGAAAGGATTTTGATGTATAACAGAGATTATTTATCAGATAACAACAATAATACATATTCGAGAAAGGAAGAGGCGTATACCTCTTCAAAAGAACATGCACAAGCACCAACAGATGTAATGGCTTTTTTAAAGAGTACTTACCAACTTTTTGCTAGTTCACTTATGGCGGCTAGTGTTGGTTCTTATGTTGGACTAAGCATGGTTAGTATTATTAGTACTTGGCATATTGGTATATTTATTTTAGAGATCGCGTTATTATTTGGTCTTTATGCAGTTAAGGATAAAGCAGGGATTAACCTTATAGTTTTATTTGCATTTACATTTGTTACAGGATTAAGTATTGCACCATTATTAAATATGGCTTTTGGTATGGCAGGTGGTACAGCAATAGTAGCACAGGCATTTCTAATGACATCTGTAGCTTTTGGTGGAATTTCAATGTTTGCACTTACGACAAAAAGAGATTTTTCTTCAATGGGAAAAATGCTTTTTATTACACTAATTATTGTAGTAGTGGGTAGCATTAGTAATATATTCTTTCAATCGCCAATTTTTCAATTAGCTATTGCTGGTGTTAGTGCAATATTATTTAGTGCATTTATTTTATACGATACACAACAAATCATCAAAGGTGGATATTCTACACCAATTGAAGCTGCTATTGCATTATACTTGGATTTCTTAAATCTATTTGTTGCTTTACTTCAAATACTAATGGCTTTTAATAGCAAAGATGACTAAACAAAACTTACGACTACTAGATGCCAATCTAAATAGACTTAGAGAGGGTATCAGAGTTGTTGAAGATATATATAGATATATCTTCAACGATAAAAAAACTGCTACAGAACTTAAAAACTTACGACACAACTCAAGAATAGATCTATATAATGAACTTTTAAATTCAAGAGATATACAAAACGATGTGCTAAAAACTTCAACAGTTTCTGAACAAAATAGAAAAGATTTAACCTCTATACTTATAGCAAATTTTAAAAGAGCTCAAGAGAGTTCAAGAGTACTAGAAGAGTTTGGAAAGCTTATTGACACTAAAACTAGCGAGAATTTTAAAGATATAAGATACAAACTGTATCACCTAGAGAAAACTATTCCCCAGATTTAATATCTATATATCCAATTTTTTCTCTTTTATATTTAACATATGGTGTTATAATATTATGTTTTTTTCTAACCATACTAAAATCCTCTTTTGTAGTAACATCAATAATGATTTTTTTCATTGTTTCTAATACAACTGTTGAAAGTTCCTCTTCAACACCAGTATTATTTCTAAGTAAAGTGTCAAATGCATAATTAAACTCATTACATAACTGCCCTTTTCCACTTATCATCTTTTTTGTGAAAAACCAATTTGCAAAAATCACTTCCCAAGCTCTTTTTTGATCATGAGTGATACATAAGTTTTTAACTATAGATTTCCATTTATATAATCCGATATACGCTTGATGGCTTTTCCACATCTCTGAAATCCACCAATCTTCATATTTAGGAAAACCACTAAACTCTGGTAAACCTTCCTCTTCTATATTCTCTTCTATATTTGCAATTAACACTTTAAAATGTAACACTAAAATTGGGATTTGATATTTTAATAAACCTATATCACCTAATTGCTCATCTTTTACATCTTTTAAAAGATCATCAAACTCTTGCCTTATTTTAGATAAATCATCCTCCAACTCTTCATGTAGTCTAAGATTTAACTCCATAGTTTTTACAGCAATATCTAATAATATATTATCTTCAAACTCTACACCATCTGGTAATTCATCAATTATCATCATAGCTTCTAACTTCACATCATTGCTACTTACTTTATCTCTTTTTAAACGAATTTTTTGATAATGGTAATAATTTTTTCTATCTACTGCATCTTTTAGCTTTTCCTCTTTTTCCAACTCTTTTAGGTTTTTACTTAGAAGTTCATTAAGTTTCGCTCTATGACTTTCAAGATTTTTGTTATTTTCCTCAAGACTACTCTCTGTAGATGCTTTTGCCATAATTGTTAATTTATTGGTACCCGATTCATGTTCTGAAAGTTGTCTTTTTAATAGCTTTATACGACTCTCTTCTGATTTAATAAGTTCTTCTAATGCAACTATTTCTTTCATAATATATCCACCCTTTAAATTTTTAATACTTTTGGAATTTTTATTGTAAATTTTGCACCAAAGTAACTCTTCCCCTTATATGCAAATTTACAATTCTCTACAAATATAGAACCTTTTAAATTATCTTCAACTATTTTATGTGTCATATACAAACCTAAACCTGTACCTTTTGACTGATGCTTTGTTGTAAAGTAAGGCTCAAATACTTTACTTATAATACCTTTAGGGATTCCACCACCAGAATCCTGTATCTCAATAATAACACTTTTTTCATCTTCATTTAAATTAATAAATATATATTTCTCATCTTCACAATCAACTTTAGTTTTTAATATATCTGATCCATTATT
>JAYEOQ010000232.1:0-8183 GCA_034723215.1 Campylobacterota bacterium
AATTAGATCATTTTGAATACCATTTATTTGTATATTTTTATCATAATCTTTAACTATATCAATCTCATAATACTTTAAATTAGCATTTATAATTGCTATTGTTTTATCTATACTTTCTCTTGCTGAGAAATTGGTACTTAATCTATCATTTTTTAGAAAGTTTTGAAAATCTTCAATAGTTTCAGATAAAAACTGTGAATTTTCTACTATATTATCTAACTCCCTTAAAACATCTTCCTCATCATTTATATCAAGTTCATAGCCGAGTTTTATACCACCAGCAGCTATAGAGATTGCTGTTAATGGTTGTCTCCATTGATGCGCAATATTCCCTATCATCTCACCCATAGATGCCATTTTACTTTGGTTATTAAGCATTAATTCTTTTTGTTTAATTTGCGTTATATCCATAATTGCAATAATTTTTAATACTCTAACTCCTAGATTAATATTTCTCTCTTTAATCTGTACTTGCAGTAATGAACCATCAGTTGTATCCAAATTACTCTCAAAATTATGCTCTATCGCATCATCTATAATTAGTTCTTTATGTTCTTGTGAAAGTGTATTAAATATTTCAAAAATATTTTTACCTAATAGATCATTTTTTGAACTATAACCTAATAATTTTATTGCTACATCATTAACTTCAGTACAGATATTTTTTTCAAAAATCAATAGTGCCTCAATTATTGAATTTACAAGAGCCTCAAAACTATCTAGAGTTTCTTCAATCTGTTTTTTTTGAATTTTTAAAGTTTGTTGTGATCTTGAAGATTTTATCAATAGATCAATTTTTAATAAAAACTCTTCATATAAAAAAGGTTTATTTAAAAAATCAGATGCACCTTTTTTTAAAACTTTTCTTATTGTTGATGGGTTATTAGAACCTGAAACAACCAATATAGGGAAGTTATTTAAACTACCAATATCTCGAAGTTTATCCATCACTCCAATCCCATGCATATCTGGTAATTCCATATCTAGTATCAAAAGTGATAAATTCTCTTTTTCTATAATCTTCAATCCATCTTTTGCATTTAATGCAGTAAAAATATTATAATTTTTATTTTCTAAAAGAGATTTAATCAAATAACAGATAACTTTTGAATCATCAATAACTAAAATATTTTCTTTTTTATTTAACTCTAGCCTATTTATTGATTCACTAATATCATCTACAATGTAATTAATATTATTTGATTTAAGATAAAAATCTAATATACCTTGCATAAAATAGTCATCTCTATTTATGCTATCTTCTAACTCATTTAAGATAATAATCTTAGCATCAGTATTTTTTTGAATATATTTCAATAGTGGATTATTTTTACCTGATTCTATGTCTAATATAATTAAATCTAAACTATTTTTAAAATTATTAATATCCTTTTCTATATTTTTCAAACCAAATACTTGGATAGATCTATATCCAATATCTTTCAATCTAGCCTTTATTTCACCGCTAAAATCAGTATCAGAATCAATAATTAATATATTAAATTTATTTTTATTATTATTATCTTTTAACATTCTATTATTTTATCTAAACTATGTTTAAAGTAAATTTTAGATAAAATCGCGATTTTAATACAAAGGATAAAAATTGTTAAATTTTAAAGACAATTTAATAGGATCAAGTGCCAAAAATGATATTTTATCAGGACTTGTAGTTGCTGTTGCATTAGTACCTGAAGCTATTGCATTTTCATTTATAGCTCAAGTTAGTCCAATAGTTGGACTCTATGCTGCTGTTATTTTAGGACTAATTACTGCTATTATGGGTGGAAAGCCTGGTATGATTAGTGGTGCTACTGGTGCAGTTGCTATTGTTCTTGTTGGGGTAAGTTTAAGTGCAAAAACTATACTGGAATCACAAGGAGTTTCTGGTGCTGATTTAAGTTATGGGATAATTCAATATATAACATTAACAGCAATTGTTGCAGGATTAATTCAAATTACAATCGGGGTTTTAAAGATGGGTAAATTTATCCGTTTAGTACCACAACCTGCCCTTCATGGTTTTGTAAATGGTTTAGCTGTAGTTATTGCATCTAGCCAATTTACATTTTTAGATAATGCTGGAGCTATTATGTATGGTATTATCATTGGAACAATGGCTACTATGTATCTTTTGCCTAAAGTAACTTCTGCCGTTCCTGCTGGGCTTGTAGCAATTATAGGATTTACACTTGCAGTATTTTTTACAGGTGCTGACACAAAACTTGTAGGAGATTTAGCAAATCTTACTGATTTTAAAGGGATGTTACCAGAGTTTTCAATCCCAACAACATTATTAAGTATCGATGCACTTATTATGGTACTTCCATATGCTATTATTGTTGCACTTGTAGGTGTAATCGAATCACTTTTAACACTTTCAGTTTTAGATGAAATTAGTGGTAAAAGGGGTAGTGCAAACCAAGAGTGTATTGCTCAAGGTTGTGGAAATGTAACTTGTGGGTTTTTTGGGGCAATGCCAGGATGTGCAATGATTGGACAATCTATTATAAACTACACATCAGGTGGTTGGGGTAGATTATCTGGAATAACTGCTGCGGTTACACTTATGCTTTTAATTGCAACTTTAACTGATCTATTAAATATCATACCTGTTGCTATTTTAGTTGGTATTATGTTTATGGTTGCAATTGGTACATTTGAGTGGAGTAGTTTTGCTAGAATTACAAAAATGCCAAGAAGTGATGCTTTTGTTTTAGTTACAGTTACAGCTATTACTATTGTGGCTGACTTAGCTATTGCTGTTATCTCTGGTGTTATTATCTCTGCTTTAGTTTTTGCTTGGAAACATGCAAAAGTAACAGCAAAAACACATACTGAAGATGATGGTTCAAAAGTTTATGACTTTGATGGTCCACTGTTTTTTGGTTCTGTTACTGCTTTTAATGAACAATTTGATTTAAAACACGATCCTAAAGTTGTTGTTTTAGACTTTAAAGATGCTAGAGTTATGGATATCAGTGGTGTTGAAGCTATTGATGCAATTACTAAAAAATATCTTGAAGCTGATAAACTTATAAAAATAAGACATTTAAGTTCTGAATGTAAATCTATTATGAAAAATGCTGGACCATTTTGTACATATGAAGAGGATGATCCTAAATATAAAGTTGCTTATGATTATTAATAATCATAAGTGTAGATATTAAAAAAGGTTAAGAGAGAACTCTTAACCTTTTTTTAATAATTAATAAATATTAATATAAACCGTATTGACTACCATCTTTCATTTTATATAAAACTCTAAAGTTATCATCCATATCATAGAATACTTTAAATACTCCACCATCAGCTTTTAATTCTGATAAAGCATCTTCAATTGCCATAGGCTTATAAGAATCAAGTCTCATAGGGATAATCTCACTATCAAGTTTCTCTAACTCTTTAGCGATACTATCTTCCTCTTCAGAGATACTAATTTCTGTTAATTTTGTAGCATCATGCGCTTTAATCTTATCAGCGTGTCTTCTTAAAATTTTACATACTCTGTCCGTTGCAATATCAATTGCTGTATGTAGATCTTTATCTTTTTGTTTTACAACAACAGTATCAATGTTTGCAACATTTAATACATATTCAAATGTTATTACATTTTTACCATGTTTTTGTTCTTGTGAAATAATTGCATTTACTGAAATAATATCTAAATTATATTTACCAAAAGTTTCAATTGTACTGTTTATATGCCCTTTTAATTCATCTGTTAATGTTACATGTCTTCCAACTATACTTGTATTCATAATATACTCCTTAAATTAATATATAATAATTCTAGCATAGATAATATTAAATAATATATATTTTCCAATCAAATTTTAAAATCCAACTATTATTAACTAAAGCTAATTTTAATATAAAATTAAGTAGTATTGCACACTAAAATTTTGAATAAGGATATACAGCTATGGCAAATCATAAACAAGCTGCAAAAAGAGCAAGACAAACAATCGTAAAAACTGAAAGAAACAGATTCTTCAAAGCAAGAATCAAAAATGTTGTAAAAGCAGTTTTAGTAGCAATAGAAGCAAAAGACAAAGATGCGGCAACAACAGCAATGAAAAATGCAAATAAATACATACACCACTGTGTAAGTAAAAACATTCTAAAAAAAGCTACTGCAGCAAGAAAAGTAAGTAGATTACAAGTTAAAGTTAACGCTTTATAGTAACAAACTTCTTTTAATATTTTAAATCATCTAAAATTTAGGTGATTTATTTTCTACATACACACTATAAAAATCCACTATTAGGTAATTTTATGTTACAAAATAAACTACAACTTTTCATTGACCGTTTTGAAGAGATAAACACATTATTAGTTTCTCAAGAGATCTTATCAGATATAAAAAGAATGACTGAACTTTCAAAAGAGCAATCAAGTATTAAAAAAATCGTTGATGCTGCACATGAATACAATGAAATCATTGAAAGTATTGAAGATAACAAAGAACTTTTAGGTGATGAAGAGTTAGCCGATCTTGCAAAAGAGGAGCTAAAAGAGCTTGAAAAAAGAAAACCAGAGTTAGAGGAAGAGATAAAAATTCTTCTACTTCCTACTGATCCTAATGATGATAAAAATATTTATGTTGAATTAAGAGCTGGTGCTGGTGGAGATGAAGCTGGATTATTTGTAGCTGACCTTTTTAGAACATATATGAAATATGCTGAAAACCAAGGTTGGAAAACAGAGATTATGAATAGTAGTGAATCAGAAGCTGGTGGATATAAAGAGATGGTTGTACTTATTAAAGGTGAATCTGTTTATAGTAAACTAAAATTTGAATCAGGTGTTCATAGAGTACAAAGAGTACCAGCAACTGAAACACAAGGTAGAGTTCATACTTCTGCAATTACTGTAGCTATTATCCCTGAGGTTGACGATGTTGAGATAAACATAAGAACTGAAGATTTAAAAATCGATACTATGAGAGCTAGTGGATGTGGTGGACAATCTGTTAATACAACTGATAGTGCTATTAGAATCACTCACTTACCAACAGGTCTTGTTGTTACAAATCAAGATCAAAAATCTCAACATAAAAATAGAGAAAAAGCTATGAAAGTTTTAAAAGCTAGACTTTATGACTTACAAGAGCAAGAGAGAATGGAAAAAGAGGGAGCAGATCGAAAAGAACAAGTAGGTTCTGGAGATAGAAGTGCTAGAATTAGAACTTATAACTACCCACAAGGTAGAATCTCTGACCATAGAATCAACTTAACTCTATATCGATTAGAGAATGTTATGAATGATGGGTTGTTAAATGAGGTTATTGACCCACTTATTGCAGATCATCAATCTAAACTAATGGAAGCATCAGGAGTTTAATATAAACTCCTAATACTTTTGAATATAGAGTATTAGAAGTTATAAGTTAAGCTAGCAAATACCCTATCATTATCTTTGATATTTTCAAAGTATAAATTATCTCCACCAAAATAATCAATCACACCAAAACTAGTAGATATGTTATCATCATAAGCATAATCAAACCATACTCTAGCAAATCCACCATCTTCTAAGTTTTTACCATATCCACTATATAAAGTAGTAAAATCCAAAGTTTGATTTAAATAACTTTGCGTAAATCTAAGTGCATATTGAATATCATCATTTTTATTTGCAACTTCAAAAGATATACTTCCATCACTAATTCCATTATATTCAACACCAACTAATCCATCAGTTTTTCCATCTATTGTATTACTATCATAGTTATCAAAATATGCAACTTCTGTTTTAATCAAAAAACTATCCATAACTTTATTGTAAGCAAATCCCACCATATTTGTTTTATAAGTTGTATTATCAACATATTTATTAGCTAAATAAAATGAGATATCTTCCCCTTGTAAATTTCCACTTAGACTTAAAGCTGTACCACTATTTGATAAACTATTAGATGGAGCATCTGGCATGGTAGCTCGATAATATTCACTTCCAAACTCAGCCATAGTAGAAAATCTATTTTCATGTAAAACCATACCACTTAAAGCCCATTTATCCATAAAATAATCCAACTTAGTCATAGCAACACCAAGTCTTAAATCTTTTATATCAACCATTCCAGGGGTTGTCATATCCATAGGATTTAAAATATCTGTAATTCTAATATTGTCAGACTTACCCCATACAACTATCTGACGACCTATTTTTCCATCGATACCATTGTGAAATATCCCCTCAACTGAAAGTTCATTTATATCAAAACCTCTGTCATTGTTTATATTTGTATTTGTTGCTTTATATCCCTTGATTGTAGATTTAATTTTATGAAATTCATCTACTATATATTCTAGTTTTAAATTTGTTGATAGTTTTGTAGATACAATAGAGTTACCTATAGTACTGTATTCACCTGTAGCAGTTACTGAACCGTAAAGTGTAAAATCGTTTTGTTCACTTTGCTCTATTTGTACTAGCTCAATCTCATCACTACCAAACTCATTTTCATCATCAAATCCATCATCAGCATATAAATTGCTAGCTAATAACAAAGATGAAATAAAACTTAGCTGTATAGATTTAAAAAACATTTTATAAACCTTTTTCTATTGTCCGTACTTGAAACAAATCCTCTTTTAAATCTTGATTCATCTTAATATCACTTTGGATTAAAATAGTTTTATGGATAGTTCTTTTCCCTTTTTTAGTTGTCATAGTTGTAATAGTTGCCACATCGATACCATCAACTTTTTCAACCTTTTTTACATCCATATATTTAACTCTTTTTGCTTTTTTTAGATAATATTTAGCACGAGTAACCATATAATTATCTTGTCTTACATATGCCACTGATTTTAAATATCCTGTTTCATCTATAACCTCTTGATTTTTAGGAGTTACCTCTATTTGCCAAACTTTTTGATTTCCACTTTTTCTTTTAACTACAGATTCTTTTAAAATCTTAAAGGTATAATCACTTAAAACTGGGTCAGTCATATCACTATAAGAAAAATCACTCCCCATAAATGAACTATCTTTATCTGATGCAGGTATTCTTTTTGTTTTGTTTAAAGCTGGTAGATAAAGCCACTGGTCATCATCTCGTGTTTCATCTGCATAATCATAAGTTAAAAAAGCAGTATTTTTTACATCACTTGGACTTAGAAAAAAGATAAGTTTTTTTTCGACTTCCCTATTCTCATTAGTTGTACCTTTGGTAGCACTATGCTCTTCCTTTGAAAATGTCTTCATATCTCTAACTCTTTTATGACCATTTTTATCTATTAGTTGCATCTGCATATTTGTGATGATATTATCCCCATCATCTCTATCTAAAACTTTTTGCATAATCTCTAAACCAGACTGTGCCATTAGTAAACTTGAACCTAATATTATTGTTAATAGTAATTTTTTTATCATATTGTTGTTTCCTTTTTTTGTATATGTTAGTTTATATAAATAGTATTAATGTTTTGTTAATACACCCATCATCTCCTAACCCTCAAATAAACAGGAAATCTAGGCTTTCCTTTTGATGTAAGATTTTGATATTTAAAAGTTATCGTTGCACCTATTTTTGGTGGATTAGCTCTTAGTTTGTCACTTAGTCCACTACCTATTTTAAACTCTATACCATTTGGTAGTTTACATTTTATAGCACCCACTTTATCCTTGTATTTTCCCTTACCTTTTGTATATCCTATAACTTTACACTCGCTATCTTTGAACTCTTTTACTTTTAAAGCTTTTGATGTTCTTTTGTTTATATATGCCACTTTTGGGTCTCGGACAACTATCCCCTCAGAGCCTTGTGATAATAGCTTTTTAAAATGTATATCTAAATGTTTTTTATCTTTTATCTTAATTTGTGGAATGATCTTGATAATATCATTTTCATAAGCCTTAACTTTCTCTAATCTATCAAATAAATCACCCTTTGCATTTGGTACTTCAAAAATATAGTGTTTTATCTGTTTCCATTGTGATGACGGTATTTTATCTCTAACAATAGAAGAGATGTTATCAAAATCATTCTGTTTACTCCAAAGCTCACCATCAATCTGAAATGGTGGATAATCTTTTGTAAACCAAGCAGGTGCATATATCTTTTTTCCATTTCTACTAAGAAGTTGCTTGCCATCCCAATATCCCCTGATACCATCAAGTTTTTCACTCATCACCCAACCACTTATATTTTGGTCTTTGTATGTTTTAAGCAA
>JAYEOQ010000233.1:0-8162 GCA_034723215.1 Campylobacterota bacterium
AGTGCTGGTATATTTTTACCCAGAAAGGAAAGAAACTTGTTAATTATTAACCTTTGTGAGAGCTATGAGTTTTAATGAACTCGTTCTTATTTTAACTAATTGAACGATAATGTATTATACGAAGGATAAATATGAATAGTCAATTAGAACTTGAAGAATCTACAATGATTGTTTCTGAAACAGATGAAAAGGAGTTATAGTTTATAATGTTTTTTGATATTTTCAATAAAAATAAAAAAACTAATACTGTTGAATTGTCTAATGAGTTATACTCTAAACTTAACAATTGTCATAGCTTAAAAGAGGTATCAACAGCTGCGATATCTTTTTTATCTCAAAAGCTAGAAGCAACCGTAGGAGTTTTTTATCTAGTTGATAATCAAAATGAACAATTAAATTTATCTGCAACATCTTGTATATCTGCAAAAAATATTCAACATAGTATTGATTTAGATGATTCTCTTTATGATAATTCATTTACAACTAAAAGTATAGATAGTTTAGAGGATAAATTTAGTGTTTTTAACTCTTATGGAAACTATATATCTGTTATACCTATAGTTGATGAATATAAAAATATTATTGCTGTATCTTGGTTGGTATTTGCAGATTATTATGACAATAATCATGAGTTAAAAACAATAATTAATATTATTGCAGAGTATATAATAAAATACCAAAAAGATAAAGAGAATAAAAACTATTTTAATCTATTAGATAAATATATAATTACATCTTCAACAAACAAAGATGGTGATATTACATTTGCAAGTGAAGCATTTTGTAAAATATCAGGATATAGCAAGTTTGAACTTTTAGGAAACTCACATAGTATTTTAAAACACCCTGATGTTGATAAATCTACTTATGAAAATTTATGGAAAACTATAAAACAAGGTAGAACATGGAAAGGGGAACTTCCTAATCTTAGAAAAGATGGAACTACCTATTGGGTTAAAGCAAAAATATCACCAATATTTGGTTTTTATGGTGATATAATTGGATATACATCTATAAGACAAGATATAACTGATAAAAAATTATTAGAAACAATATCTATTACTGATGCACTAACTAACATAAATAATAGAAGATATTTTGATGAACAATTTCCAATAAAAATAAAACTATCAAAAAGGATAGATAAAAAATTAGCTTTTGGTATGATAGATATAGATCACTTTAAACAATACAACGATACATACGGACATCAAGAGGGTGATATAGCTTTAAAAAAAGTAGCACAAGTGTTAAATAATTCACTTAAAAGAGAGGATGATTTGGTTTTTAGACTTGGTGGTGAAGAGTTTGGTTTATTATATTTTGTTGAGAATGAAAATGATGCCTTAGATATTGCAAATAAAGTAAGAGTATCTATAGAAAATCAAAAAATAATACACAAAAACAATAGTGCATCAAACTATATCACAGTATCTATGGGACTATATATTTATGATAATGATGATCAAACAAATCAAGAAATATATAAAAAAACTGATAAGTTATTGTATGAGGCAAAACAAAATGGTAGAAATCAAGTAAGAACAAATATAAATAAGGAAATATAAAATAATGATACAACAATTAATTGACAATAAACAAATAGAGATATTTTTTCAACCAATTGTTTCAATAAAAGATAAAAGAATATTTGCATTTGAAGCTCTAACTCGTGCTTATGATGAAAATAAAGCATTAATATACCCTATGTATATATTTGAACAAGCAAAAAAAGAAAATCTTTCAAATGTATTGGATAGATATGTTAGAGAGTTAGCAATTAAAAAGTTTCAACAATTTCATAAAGAGGATAAAAGAATTTTACTTTTTTTAAATTTTGAATCATCAATAATAGACTCTGAAGAGTCGGATAATTTAGTAGAAATAGTGAAAGAACACAATATTAACCCATCAAATATTGCTATAGAGATAAAAGAGGATAGTGTAAAAGATAATAACTCATTGGTAAAATTCGTTTCTACTTATAGGCAAATGGGTTTTATTATTGCAATTGATGATTTTGGTACTGGGTATTCTAGTTTTGATAGACTTGCTTTAATTAAACCAGATATAGTTAAAGTTGATAGATCAATAATATACGATATAAATAACAATTTTATAAATTCTGAAATATTAAAAGCTATATCAAATATGTGTCACAAAATTGGTGCTATAGTTTTAGCAGAAGGGGTTGAGAGTAAAAATGAGGTATTAAGTTGTTTAAAAAAAGATATTGATATATTTCAAGGTTTTTATTTTTCAAAACCTAAAAAATCGATAAATCAACAAACTAAAGAGACTATTTTTACTCTAATTAATAATATAGGGAGTGAGTATAAAGGGATAGTTAAAAAACATATGATAAAAAAAGAACAAATTTTAAAAGAATCACAAAGTTTGACAAAAGATGTTTTATCTATTCTTGTAAAGCAAAAATCTGATTCAATAGAAAAACTTAAAGAGATAATATTTAAAAATGAAAAATTAGAAGCAATATATCTAATTAATTTAGAATTAGGGATACAAGTAGGTGATACAATCATAAATAATGAAGAAAATACACTATTTAGTCCAACAAAAGATTCACATGACCATAACTTAAAAGAGTATTTTTTTATAGCAAAAGAATCATCAAGAGGTGACTATTTAAGTGGAAAATATATATCTAAAGCAAGTGGTCATATGTGTAGAACATACTCTAAAAAAATAGAATTAAATGGCAAAAATAAAATTATTTGTTTAGATGTGATATTATAAAAAAAGAGATATGTTTATTAAATATACATAAATAAAGTAGACAAAACTACTTTAATTGTATATAATACCAACAAGGAAAAAATATGCAAGAATTTATGGAAACATATAGATCAAATACAGATGATATAGAAAAGTTTTTAATTGAAACTATAAACAATGTAGGTAGCTTAAAAATAAAAGAGGAAAGTAATTTTCAAAAACTTTTTGAAGTTTTTCCATCATTGGAACTTGCTTATATTTGTGATAACCAAGATATAAAACAAAAATCTGAAAATATTTATAGGGAAAAACATACAAGAACACAAATAGGAAATAGTAGAAAATATCTTTTAAACAAGCTAATATTTGATGATAATGGAATAGCTATATCTCAACCATATATAAGTAGTGCTACAGGGACAACTTGTGTAACCGTAGCAAAAAAAGAAAATGATAATATATATTTTTTAGATTTTGGATTAAATGCATTACTTCAAAGATTAGGACTCATTGAGATACACAAAGAGTTTAATATAGTAAATAAAAGCTTTTACTTTATTACTGGTGCTGTTATGATGATATTGGCTTTATTTACTGTTGGTTATTCTTTGGTTGAGTTTATAAACTCTGTGTTTTTTAAATCTGGACTATCAATAGAGTCAATTTTTAAGCCTGTTATTGCACTTACACTTGGACTTGCAATATTTGATTTGGCTAAAACGATTTTAGAACAAGAGGTTATATTCAAAAGTTATTCCAAAAATAGTAAAGCAGAATATAAAGTACTTATAAAATTTTCTATTACTATCATCATAGCCCTTTTAATCGAGTCACTTATGGTTGTATTTAAAATAGCAATAGACAATCATGAACAGATGATACACGCTCTGTATTTAATAGGTGGAGTTTCAATACTTATTGTAGCATTGGGTATGTTTATATACTTTACAAAGAAAAAAATATAAGAAAGAATTTAAGTAGTTGGTTTATCCTAATCCATTAAAAACTTTTAATCAAGTTTATTTAACAAAAACAATTAAGAGTTTGAAAGCTCTTCAAACTCTAGTTTCGCTTCATCTAAAAGCTTTTGTGCAGTTTCTAACTCTTTGATACCATTTTTGTATATATCTACACTTTGGCTTAGTGTTATCTCTGGATCTATTAATTTATCTAATAGTTTTTTTGCTTCCTCTATTTTGTTTTCAAATGATATTTTTTCTTGCTCTTTACTCATAAGTCCCCTCTAACATTTTTATAATTTTATCTTCAAATTTTGGTACTTCTACAAGAAAAGCATCGTGACCATAATCACTTTGGATCATCTCATAAGTACAAAGAGTACCGTTTCCTATCTTATCCATCATTATTTTTATCTCATCCATCTCTGATGGGAAAAACAACATATCTCCACTAAATGATATAAGATGAAGTTTAGATTTTATATTTTTTAGTGCATCTTCAAGTTTATCACTCCCTCTTGCTGCATTAAAAATATTTATTGTTTTTACAATATAAAGATAACTAAGTGGGTCAAAGTTATGTGGAAAATTGTATCCGTTGTATTCTAAATATCTCTCAACTTCAAATCTTCCAAATAGTTCATATAGTCCATCATGTGAAGAGTATCGTCTACCAAATTTATCATCCATACTATCTTTTGAAAGGTACGAGATATGTCCTGCTATTCTACCTACTGCTAAACCATTTAATCCATTCTCTTTGATATCTTCACTATCATAATAGCCATCTTTAAAATCTGGGTCATTTCTAATAGCCTCAATTGTAACTTTGTTAAAAGCAATAGCCCACGGTCTTGTATACGCAGTTGTAGCAAGTGGTATAATCATATCTGCAAATTCTGGGTACTCTATTGCATAACATAAAGCTTGCATACCCCCCATAGAGCCACCAATAATAGCTTTTACATGGTTTATTCCAAGAGATGTTAGTAGATTCTTTTGCCCTTTTACAATATCACTTATTGTTAAAACAGGAAATTTTAATCTATACGGTTCATTTTTATTTGGCATTATAGACATAGGTCCAGTTGAACCAAAACAAGAGCCTAAGTTATTTGATGCTACTACAAAGTATTTTAGGGTATCTATAGCTTTTCCATCACCTATTAAGTCATCCCAATAACCAGGCTTTCTATCACCTTCATATAATCCAGCAGCATGTGCTGAACCACTTAAAGCGTGAGTTATAACTATAACATTTGATTTATTATCATTTAACTTACCATATGTTTCATAAGCTATTTGATACGACTCTAAAATCCTACCACTTTCTAAATGTAAAGGTTCATCAAAAATTGCTGTTTTTGTTGTTATTTCCAAATATTATGCCAATGCTTTTGTTAAATCAGCTATTAAGTCATCAGCATTTTCAAGTCCAATACTTAGTCTAATTAACCCAGCTTTTATTCCAGATTCTTCAAGTTCATCTTCACTTAACTGTTGATGTGTTGTAGATGCTGGATGAACTATAAGAGATTTACTATCTCCTATATTTACAACTACACTAAATATTTCAGTAGCATCAACTATATTTTTTGCTGTTTCTAAATCCTCAACTATAAAACTAAGAAGCCCACTATTTCCACCTTTTAGGTATCTAGCTGCTCTTTCATAGTTTACATCAGATTCTAAACCTGGATAGTTTACTTTTTTAACTTTTGGATGTGATTCTAAAAATTGTGCTACTTTTAATGCAGTATCACTATGTTGTTTCATTCTTAAACTTAATGTTTCAAGACCTTGTATCATCAACCAAGAGTTAAATGGACTTGGTGCTGCTCCTAAATCTCTTAGAACTGAAAGTAAGATTCTCATAATAAATGGAGGAAATGGTAAGTCAGAATAAACTAAACCATGATAAGATTCATCAGGTTGATTAAAATGACTATATCGACTATTCCCTTTTATTTTTTCTCCAGATGTAGCACTATCAACAATAATACCACCAAGAGCAAGTCCTTGTCCTGTAGTGTATTTACTTGTACTATGTACAACTATATCACAACCTAATTTTATAGGGTTACAAAGCATTGGAGTAGCTACTGTATTATCAACTACTGTTATGATATTTTTTCTATTTGCAATATTTACAATAGCTTGAAAATCTGCAACTTGTAGGTTTGGATTAGATAATGACTCAAACAAAATAAGCTTTGTCTTTTCATCAATTAAATCTTCTAAAGTTGATGGGTCTGTTACATCAAATTTTCTAGTTTCTATACCAAATCTTTTTATTGTATGGTCTGTTAAAGTTGAAGTTCCACCATAAACTGCATTTGCAACAATGATATTATCTCCAGCTTCACAAAGGTTTACAATACAAGAGAAAATTGCACTCATCCCACTAGCAGTTGCAATGGCAGCTACCCCACCTTCAAGTTCGGCAAATCTTTTTTCAAAAACTGCTGATGTTGGGTTCATAAGTCTTGTATAGATATTTCCTAACTCTTTTAATGCAAATAAGTTTGCAGCATGTTCAGAATCTCTAAACTCATAAGCTGTACTCATATATATAGGAACAGCCATAGTTCCCTGCGTATCTTTTTCATATCCTGCATGAAGTGCTATAGTTTCTGGTTGCATTTAATTACTCTTTATTTTAATATTATAATGATTTTACCCAATTTTTTATTTATTTGACTTTAATTTTATTTTTCTTTATTTGTCTCTTAAAATTTTATATTTATATTCCACCTAAGCTTATATATAAATATTTTCAATACACTATCATAATTATTTATTATAAAAGGTTTATTTATGTTTGAAATTAGTGACGAGCTTATATTTGCATCACTTTCAATACTTATTGGTTTTATTTATGGTGTTATTGCTCAAAGAAAGCAGTTCTGTTTTAGTGGTGGAATAAAAGATTTGATTTTATTTAAACACACAAGAAGAACAGCATCTTTAGTTGTAGCTATTACAACTGCTATATTATCTACACAGTTAATCTCATATATTTATGATATTGATTTAATACAAACCAGATATTATTTAAATATAAACTATTTATTTATAATACTTGGTGGAATTATGTTTGGATATGGGATGATGATATCAGACGGTTGTAGTAGCAGGCATCTTATAAAAATAGCACAAGGGGAAAAGGACTCTTTTTTTATATTATTAACTTTAGGATTGTTTTCATATATCACATATAGTTTATTTTCAACTTTTTATGAATCTATTTATTCCCTTACGATTATTGAACTTACAACTTCACCGCAAGTTTTAGAGATACCTTTATATTTGATTGCACCTGTTCTTCTTTATTTATTATATTTAAATTTAAAAAAGTGTATGAACTTTTTTCAAGTATTAGATGGTTTTACAATTGGACTGCTTATATCTGCAGTTTGGTATGTAACAGCAGTTTTAGGTCAAGATCTATTTATAGATATATCTGCTCAGAGTTTATCATTTGTTTATCCATTAGGGAAAATTATTCAATATATACAAAGCGGTTTTAACAGTGCCTATTTAATATTTCCGATTTTAGTTGTATTTGGTGTAGTTGCTGGAGCTTTTATCTCATCAAGGTTTAACTCTCAATATTCTAAAAAATTTATGTGTGACAGTTCACAGCAAAATCCACCGTCATTATTTAAAAAATTAGTCGGCGGTGCATTTATGGGTGCTGGTGGTATTTTGGCAGTTGGCTGTACTGTAGGACAGGGGTTAAGCGGATTGAGTACGCTCTCATTCGGATCACTTCTTGCTATTTGTTCAATCTATTTATCTGCGTATTTTACGGCTATTTATATGCACAAAAACAATGCTTTAATAGCATGTTTTGTTTTTGATTTTGAGTGTAAGCGGTAATTCTATTTTGAGTTATTAAAACAGTTTAATAGATCATTTATAATATCTTGAGGGTTTTCTAGCCCTATAGATATTCGAATAAGCCCATCAGTAATACCTAGAAACTCTTTTTCATCTTTTGAAAAATCTTGATATATAGTACTTGCCATATGAAGACCTAAACTTCTAGTATCTCCTATATTTTCAGTAAGTGTTAGGATTTTTGAGTTATCTAAAAATTTAAATGCTTTTTCTTCACTACCCATATCAACAGTTATCATAGAGCCTCAACCATTTTTATAGTTTGTTTTATATAGATATACCACCAAGAGCAGATGAGTTTCCACTTATAGTTTTTGTTGTAGAATATATAATCACATCTACACGATTGAAATCTTGCATAAATGGTTTCCTTTATTGGAAATTTAAAATATTGAATTAATAATATATTTAAAGAGTTATCATGTATAAAGCTTATGCTTTATACATGGTAGTTAGGTGCTTCGTTTGTGATTGTTACATCATGTACATGTGACTCTTTTAGTCCTGCACTTGTAATCTCAACAAACTCAGCAGTTGCTTGGAAAGTTTCCATATCTTTACTTC
>JAYEOQ010000234.1:0-8129 GCA_034723215.1 Campylobacterota bacterium
CTTATATAAACCCCTTGGTTAAGGGGCTTAAGGGAACTATAGATTACTTTAGGGAAAGGTAGATATTTATTCTTATTGCACTCATAACCCGTAGGTCGCTGGTTCAAATCCAGCTTCCGCAACCAATCAATTTTTAACCCCATAAATACTAACTTTACAGAGATTTGTAAATATCATTGTTCCAATTAATCGCCAATTCACATTTAAAGTGCAACAAAATCAACCAAGATTATGCCACCATTTTTCTTGAAACTTCTTTCAATAGATATTTATCTATGAAGTGTTAATTTCACCTTCGATTCATTTTTACAAAACTCTTTTGTAATAATACACTTTTCAACATCATCGCGTGCGGGAAGTTCATATTGAAGTGGTAACATTATCTTTTCTATAATACCCCTTAATCCTCTAGCTCCTACACCTTTTTCTTCAGCCATAGTAGCAATCTCTATAAGTGCATCATCACTAAATTCTAACTCTATCCCATCAAGCTCAAATAGTGCTTGATATTGTTTACTTATCGCATTTTTAGGCTCTTTTAATACCCTTATTAAATCATCAATTGAAAGTTGATCTAAAGTTGCAATAACAGGAATACGACCTATAAATTCAGGGATTAAACCAAAGGATATTAAATCTTTAGATTCTATCTCTTTATTGTGATCATCTGTTGTTCCATCAGATAAGAACCCTACAGTTTTAGGCTTAAACTTTTTGCTTTTTTCATCATCCCCCATAAGTCCTACAAATGCACCACCACAAATAAAAAGTACATGGGTAGTATCAAAAAGAACTGTCTCAGCAGATGAACTTTTTCGGCTACCTTTTACAGGTACATACACCTCACCACCTTCAAGTATTTTCAGTAAACCTTGCTGAACACCCTCACCACTTACATCTCTACCACTTGTAGCACTTTCAGATTTATTGGCAACCTTATCTATCTCATCTATATAAATAATACCTTTTTGAGCTTTCTCTATATCAAAATCAGCACTAGCTAGTAGTCTTGAAAGTATAGATTCTACATCTTCACCAACATACCCAGCTTCAGTTAAAGCTGTAGCGTCAGCAACTGCAAAAGGTACATCCATAATCTTAGCTAAGCTTTTTGCAAGTAGCGTTTTACCACTTCCTGTAGGACCTATTAGCATAATGTTTGATTTTTCTATCTCTACATTTTTAAAAGTAGGTTTATCAATCCTTTTGTAGTGGGAATATAAAGCAACACAAAGAACTTTTTTAGCTTCTTCTTGTCCTATAACATAATTATCTAAATGCTCTTTTAATTTTGTTGGTACACTCAAACCTCTTTGAAACTCTTTTTTCTCTTTTTGTAACTGCTCTTTATGTATAACATCAAAACATGTACCTACACACTCATTACATATATGAGCATTTTGGGCACTAAATATTTTATCTACACTCTTGACATCTTTTCCACAAAAATCACAGATTAAATCAGACATTACAAACTCTTTAAAAAAGTATCAGTATCATCTTTTATTAACTCTAGATTATGTGTAGTTATAAATTTATTTTCTTTTTTTGTTAGTTCGTTTTGAGCTGATACTACATATCCATCTTTTAGCCCTAAAGTTATCTCATTTGATACCATCCTAAATGTATCTCTAGAAAAATCAACACCTAAAAATAGATACGATTTATCTTTTTTATACTCTTTTAAAAATGGAGGAATTGCATATCCACCCATAGCTTCTGTTAACCAGTCTACAAAGTCTGCATCACTAACTATAAAGTTCATTTCAGGAACTGTACAACCCATAGGTTTAAATAAAATAGGGCTAGAATCATCTAAACCATCTTTTTCCATTTGTTTATACTCTTTAGATTCTAAATCATATTTATAAATTATAAACCTATCATATCCACCCATCACCCTAGAAGTTCCAACCACCATAAAGTGTTCTACATCTTCATAGATTTTACATGAACTATCATCCATATTTGTATCTATTAAATATTTTGGTTTTATATCTTTTAAAAACTGATATGTATATGGTATCTCATACTCTTTTGAAGCATATATATGATTTGTCATCTGTATGATAAAATCTCGACCTTTTCTTTGCTCCAAACTCATAGCAGCACGACTATACTCATACATAAGTCTAGCTGACATAGCTCGACCATTATTAAGAGCTAATATCATACTATCACTATCAAATGGTAACTGTTCACCGTTTGTTGATTTTGTATTTTGAAATATACCCATACCTAAAAATGGTACAAGCTCTCCACTTATTAATTTTTCTTTGATGTTATCCATGACACCCAACCCCCGTGTAGCTTACATAAGCTTTATTTAACTCAATTTTTAATCTTTCTAAATCCAACTCTTTTTCTAAATCACTTGGCATATCAAGATAAAAAATTGCACCATCTTTACTTATTAAAAAAAGTGATTTAGTTAGTTTATCTTCCAAGCTTCCAGATATAAGTTTAGTACCATACATATTCCCAAAATCTTCCTCTTTATCATAAACTATTTCAAACTTTTCAAGTGTATTTTTTAATGCTGTCATCTCTTCACATTCACTATTAAATAACAAATAACAATTTATTGGTACAACAATATCATTCATAAACTTATCAATTTGTATTATCTCTTTATAAAAACCATTACTAGCAGTAGGAAAAGATATAAGCAAAGTCATACTTTTATCTTCATTACTTCTTTTTATATCTTTTGCTTTTCCATAAAAGTCAAGTACCTCAATATTTTCTGCCATATAGCCCACATCTATAAAGTCCTCAACTAACTCTAACTCTTCATCTTTATATTTTATTTTAGATTCCATATTTTTTTATCTTATATCCTATTTGTCTTTGTGTAATCCCAAGGAGTTTTCCTGCTTCTGCTTGGTTGTTATCACAACTTTTTAAAGCACTTTGAATAGCTTCACATTCAAGCTCATCTAATGTTTTATTTTCTATTGGTATAGTTTTATACTCATCTACTAGTTTTTTATTATCAAGGGCTGGAAGCATTAGAAGCATATCTTTTGCACTTATTCCATTTTCATCACCCATAAGAACTATGCGTTCTATTGTATTTTCTAACTCTCTTACATTTCCAGGCCAAGGGTATTTCATAAGTTTATCCATAGCTTCATCAGTAATTTTTACCATTTTTTTATGGTTTTTAATTGATCTTTCTAAAAAGAAATTTACAAGTAGTTTTATATCTTCACCTCTTTTTCGCAATGGTGGTAAATCTATAGGTATTACATTTAGTCTATAGTATAAATCCTCTCTAAATTCTCCATCTTTTACCATCTTTTCAAGGTCTCTATTTGTTGCTGCAACTAGTCTTACATTTACTTTTATAGTTTTTGCTCCACCAACTCTTTCAAACTCTCTTTCTTGTAATACTCGAAGAAGTTTTACTTGTGCTGAAGCTGATATATCACCAATCTCATCTAAAAACAGTGTTCCACCATCTGCTAATTCAAATCTACCTTTTCTTGTCTCTTTTGCATCTGTAAAAGCACCTTTTTCATGACCAAAAAGTTCACTTTCAAGTAGAGTATCTGTAATTGCTGCACAGTTTAGCTTGATAAATGGTTCATCTTTTCTTTTACTTCTTTTATGAATTGCAGCAGCAACTAACTCTTTACCAGTTCCTGTTTCACCTCGTACTAATATAGTCACATCGCTTTGAGCAATTCTCTCTATGATATGATAGACATCTTTCATCTTCTTACTATCGCCTATAATATCCCCAAAGTTATGCACTTTTGAATCCCACTCCATTTTATAATATTGTTTAAGTTCAACAAGTTTGTCTTTCTCTTGTTCAATAATCATTCTTGTATGTATAGTTTGAGCAAAAAGTGAACTTACAATAGATAAAATCCTCACTGTCTCTTCAAAATCTATTTGAGTAAACTTAGTCAAATTTCCAGCCATCACACCTATAACTTCATCTTCAATTAACATTGGTACAGCTATATATGATATAGTATCGCTATTTCTATTTCCAGATTTATTTAGAAACAATATATCATTATGTACATTTTCAATCACTACAGGCTCTTTTGCTTTTGCAGCAAGTCCTGTTGCACCCTCACCTAGTTTATACTGGGATATAACTTTTTGATGCTTATTAAAATTTATAGATGCATAGATATTTAACATATCTTCATCAAGCTTATATATCACACAGTTTTCAAGTTTTAATGAATTTTTCAAAGCTAGAAGTGACTTCTCCAAAGACTTAACTAAATCTTGAGAATCTGAAATCAAATTTGCTATATCATATAAAACACTTAACTCTTTTTGAGTTAAACAGTCATCACATTCTCTTTCCATTTGTTCTTCTTTCTGTTATTTTATATATTATTATACAGTAATTGAATATTTATTATATAATTATATTGTATATTTTTTAATCAGCTATTCTTTTACAAACTTCCTCTTTTGGTAAGTTTTTAGGTGCAGGTTTTATCCACCAAGTCTCTCCATTACTAAGTTCAACCTCTCCACCCCAATTATCATCATCACTGAACTCTATTTTCTCAATTGTCTCTTCCATATCTTTTTTTGCTATATAGAAATATATCTCATTGTTTGCTTCTCTTAACATCACTTTTGCCATTTTTTTTCCTTTAATTATTTAATATAAATTTTCTAAACTTTGATAAGAAATTATTATCGTCATACCAAATTTTAAAATAACCTTTTTGAAATTCATTTATTAAGATTGATTTACTATAACTATCAATCATATCAGGAAAGTCATCTCTACTATGAGCCCCTCTGCTCTCTTCTCTTTTCAATGCACTTAAAACTACACTCTCTGCAACTTCTAATGCATTTTTTAGTTCTAGTATAGATATCAATTCCACATTATTATTTCGCCCTTTATCCATACAGTGTAAAGTAACAGCTTCTCTTCTTAAATACTTTAGATAATCAAACGCTTTTGTTAAGCCTGTATTATCTCTATGAATACCAGCATATTCAAACATAGTTCTACCCATATTTATACGCATAGAATTAAAATTTTTTGTCGTTTCTTTATCGAAAATTTTATCTATATGTTTTACATCTTTGATTACAATATTGTAATCTATAGGTAAATACTCTTTATTTTTACTGAACGCTAAAGCTTTCTTACCTGCAAGTTCACCAAAAACTGCACCATCTAAAAGTGAGTTTCCTCCAAGTCTATTTGCTCCATGTACACCATTAACAGCACATTCACCACAAGCAAACAACCCTTTAATAGATGTTTTTGTCATTTTAGATTCAATACCACCCATACTATAGTGAGCAACTGGCTTTATAGGAAGTAACTCTTTTGTTACATCAATACCAGCTTGATTATATGCAGCTTTATAAAGACTTGGAAGTTTTGTTTCGATATGCTCTTTTTCTAAATGTCTTAAATCTATAAAGACCTCTTGTCCTTGGCTTATTTGTTTAGAAATTGCACGACTTACTACATCTCTAGTTTCAAGTTCATCTACAAACCTCTCACCCTCACTATTTATTAAATATCCACCTTCACCTCGAGCAGCTTCACTTACAAGGTATGTACTTTTTGCCATTCCTGTTGGATGAAACTGAACGAACTCCATATCCTTTAGATTTAAGCCAGCTCTAAGTGCTACAGCTAACATATCACCTGTATAGTCTTGTGCATTGGTACTAAACCCTCTAAATAATCCTCCATATCCACCACCAGCAAGTATAACTGTCTTTGCAGGATAAACTACAAGTGAAGAATCAAATCTTCGTAAACTAACCACACCACTAACTCTATTGTTTAACTTAGTTAAATTCATTACAAAATTGTTAACTAAAAATGTAATACCTACACTTTTGGCTTTTTTAATTAATACTTGCATAATAGCACTACCAGTTTTATCACCAACAAAACAGGTTCTCTTACTGCTTCCTCCACCAAAACTTCGCTGTGCTATATTACCACTTTCATCTCTTTGGAACTCTACACCGTAACTTATAAGTTTTGATACTATATGCGAAGCTCTATTACACATATAAGATATAGCTTTTTTATCACCTAAACCAAATCCACCTTTATATGTATCAGCTATATGTTTATCTATCTCTTTTTTATCATCAGGATTTAAAACAGCATTTATACCACCACTTGCTAAGGCACTATTTGATTTAAAAAGATTTCCTTTTGTTATAACTGCCACTTTATTATTATCAGTTTTTGCTTCTATTGCAGCCATAAGTCCTGCAATTCCACCACCAACTACTATCACATCAAAAATCATGATTTATAACCTATAAAGTAAATCATATTTACTTCTTGGAACTGCTTTAATTTTTGATATTTCACAATTTCTTCTTATATTTAAAGGTACTTTACTGCCAAATAAACCAGAAATAATACCAGGAGTTGAACGAACAAACTGTAAAGCTAGTTGTATATCACTTTTCAAAGTCATACTACTATCAAGTATCACACCAGATTCTGGACTAAATGATTTTTTAAATAGATTCATTTGAAGAAGTGAAGAACTACTTATCACACCTATTTTTAATCTATGAGCAGCTTGAAGAAGTGTACAAGGTTCATTGTTTACTTTTTGTGTTTCTTGTGTATATATATCTGTTTTAGCCATATTAAATGGTGTTTGAATATATCTAAATCTATGATTTACCCCACCCACTTTATTGGCTATTTGTACAAGCTTTTCTAAACTTAAAAGCTCTTCATCAAGTTTTACAAAACCATTCCAAACAGCTACACCATAAGATGAAAACAAACCTTCATCGGCTAACTTTTCAAATCTTGTAAATACTTTTTCAATTTGTTTATAAAACTCTTTTTCACCTAACTTTGAAAGTTGCATCTCTGGATTATGTAAATAATAAATATCAAAACTATCCACACCAACATTTTGTAAACTTCTACGACATGACCACTCTAAATAATCAGCTGTAATACAATGTTGGTCTAACTCTATATCATCTTTTGTCGCAAGTTTTGTTTGAATAATATTTTCATCTATCCATGTATAAGGATTACTTGGAAATGGATAATCAAGCTGTATAAATCCACCTTTTGAACATAAAATAAGTTCTTCTCTTTTTGTAATACCTTCACTAAAAATTTCTTTAAGTGCAGTTCCTATCTCTTTTTCACTTTGTCCATATCTATAGTTACTTGCAGTATCAATAAGATTTATTCCATTTTTCACTGCTTCTTTTACAGCTTCAATATAATGAAAAACATAGTTTTCCTCTTTGTATGGTTCCTTATTAAATGTCCCTAATCCTAATTTTGAAAAAATAAGATCATTGTGTTTTATAAAAAAATCTTTATAATTTGAGAACTTTTTTGCAAAGTTTAATGTATCATTTGTCGTTGCAGTACTCACTATTGACCTTCCATTTCTGTCTCTTTATATTTATAATTTGTGTATAATATTATCCCTAATGTATATAGTATTAAAATAATTGGTAATATATAAGCTTCCATTAATATCCTTTAACCTTTTATTATAAGTATATATGCAATAAGTGTTCCGTAAATAGTAATGAAAGTTTATTATGAATATTACTCTATTTTGAGTTTTTAAGTTGTTTTACAAGAGGACTAAATGCTTTTGTACTTACACTTACACTTTGTCCTATGCTTAAACTATTAACCTCTTCATTGCTAACTACTACTTCAACTAACTGCTGACCAATGGAAACTATAGCTATATTGATTACATCAACTTTTACTATATCTAATAACTCACCTTCAAAAGCAAATTTTGAACTACCACTTCTCTTTAGTAATATATCTTTTGGTGTACCATCATTTGTTATTTTTCCTAAATTTAAAACTATAACTCTATTGCTAAGTCTGTATATCTCACTTGGATCATGACTCACCATAATAGTAGTTGTTCCAAACTCTTTATGAAGGGTAAGTATCTCATTTTGTAGTTTTGTTCTCATAGCAAGGTCAAGTGCAGAAAGGGGCTCATCCATAAGTAAAAGTTTTGGTTTATTCATCATAGCACGACATAAACTAACACGCTGTTTTTGACCACCACTTAATCTATTTGGTAGTCTTTCTTTTAGTTCTGTAAGTTCTGTCATCTCTAAAAGTTTATCTGCTAAGTGATTATCTT
>JAYEOQ010000235.1:0-7938 GCA_034723215.1 Campylobacterota bacterium
CTTTATACATGGTAGTTAGGTGCTTCGTTTGTGATTGTTACATCATGTACATGTGACTCTTTTAGTCCTGCACTTGTAATCTCAACAAACTCAGCAGTTGCTTGGAAAGTTTCCATATCTTTACTTCCTAAGTAACCCATAGAACTTCTTAAACCACCAATAAACTGATGGATAATCTCTCTTAGGAAACCTTTATAAGGAACCATACCTTCAATACCTTCAGGTACAAGCTTATCTGCAGCTGTCCCCTCTTGGAAATATCTGTCAGTACTACCTTTAGTCATAGCTCCAATTGAACCCATTCCTCTGTAAGATTTAAATTTTCTACCGTGTGAAAGTATAACTTCCCCTGGAGACTCTTCTGTACCAGCTAAAGCACTTCCCATCATAACACAACCAGCACCAACTGCTAAAGCTTTAGCAACATCACCAGAGTATTTAATACCACCATCAGCGATAATAGGAACACCATGCTTTGCACCAACAGCTGCACACTCATCAATAGCAGAAATCTGAGGAACACCAACACCAGCTACGATTCTAGTTGTACAGATACTTCCTGGACCAATACCAACCTTAACAGCATCTGCTCCACATTGTATCAACTCTTCCGTTGCTTCGCTAGTTGCTACATTTCCGGCAATTATATCTATATCCAACTCTTTTTTAATAGCTACAACTGTATCTAAAATACCTTTTGAGTGACCATGAGCAGAATCTAAAACTAAAACATCACAACCAGCTTCAACTAAAGCTTTTGCACGGTCAAGTTGTCCAACACCAATAGCAGCACCTACAAGAAGTCTACCTTTACAATCTTTTGCAGCGTTTGGATACTCTACAACTTTATTTATATCTTTAATTGTAATAAGACCTTTTAATTTACCATATTTATCAACAATTGGTAGTTTTTCAATTTTATTTTTATGTAAAACTATAGAAGCATCATCTAGAGTTGTACCCTCTGCACCTGTAATAAGTGGCATTTTAGTCATAACATCACCAGCTAATTGAGAAAAATCTGTAACAAATCTCATATCTCTATTTGTTAAAATACCTAAAAGATTATTTTCTCCATCTACTACTGGTACTCCAGAAATTTGATATTCACTCATAAGATTTTCTGCATCTTGTAAAGTTTGTGTAGGAGATACAGAGATAGGGTCAGTAATCATACCACTTGTACTTTTTTTAACTTTACTTACTTGCTTTGCTTGCGTTTCAACATCCATATTTTTATGAATGATACCAATACCACCAAGTCTAGCCATTGCAATAGCAGCTTGATATTCAGTAACTGTATCCATAGCAGCTGAAACAAAAGGGATATTTAGTGTTATATTTTTTGTAAGTTTAGATTTTAAATCAACTTCTTTTGGTAAAACAACAGATCTTGCTGGTACTAATAATACATCTTCAAATGTTAATGCTCTTTTTCTTATTCTCATATTTTTATTATCCCTTTTATTTATTATAGTTTACTGATTTTTCAAGGCTCATAGCCCCATCAAATAATGTTTGTTCGTCGTAAGCTTTTCCAATAAGTTGTAATCCTATTGGCATACCATCTTTATCGTTTGAAACAGGTAGTGATATAGCAGGAAGTCCAGCAAGATTTACAGAAATAGTATAAATATCACTTAAATACATCTCTAAAGATGATTTAAAAGCATCAAAAGTAGGAGCAGTTGTAGGTGCTACTGGTGAAAGAATTAAATCTGCATCTTCAAAGATTGATTCAAAATCATCTTTTATAAGATGTCTAACCTTTTGTGCTTTTATATAATAAGCATCATAATAACCAGAACTTAAAACAAAAGTACCTAACATAATTCTTTTTTGTACCTCTTCACCAAAACCTTCAGTTCTAGTGTTTAAATAAGTTTCAGATAAATTTTTACCATCAACTCTATTTCCATATCTAATACCATCATATCTACTTAAATTTGCACTAGCTTCAGCAGTTGCAACTACATAGTAAGCAGATACATGTTTTTTAGTATCCATCATATTTTTATGTACAATAGTGTGTCCAGCATCTTTAAGAGCTTTTACAGCAATTTCAAAACCTTTTTTAACCTCATGGGAAGCATCTTCAATAAAGTTATCAATAACTGCTATTGTAAGTTTTTTATCTGAGTTTAGATTTGAAGATACAGGAGTATAATCAATATCTGCACTTGTTGAATCTTTTGGATCATGTCCACTAATAATATCATATAAAATTGCAGCATCTTCAACATTTTGAGTTATTGGTCCACATTGGTCAAGTGACGATGAATAAGCGGCTATTCCATATCTTGAAACCCTTCCGTAAGTTGGTTTCATCCCAACACAACCACAATATGCAGCTGGTTGTCTGATACTTCCACCTGTATCAGTTCCTAGAGCTGCCACAGCTAATCCAGCAGCAACAGCAGCGGCAGAACCACCAGAACTTCCACCTGGAACTTTTGTGTTATCAATAGGATTTAATGTTTTACCGTAACAACTACTTGCTGTCGTACTCCCCATAGCAAACTCATCCATATTTGTTCTACCAAAAGCTGATAATCCAGCTTTTTCTAGGTTATCAATAACTGTAGCACTATAAGGTGAACTATAACCTTTTAATATATTACTACAACAAGTTAAGTTACTATTTTTAACATTTATATTGTCTTTTATAGCGATTGGTATTCCAGCACCTAATGTTGATAATGGGTTTGAAGTTAACTGCTCTATATAAGCACCTAACTCTGTGTTTTCTTCTATCTTTTCAGCTAACTCTTTTCTTAATGATAATATCTGTTTATCATCTAAAGTCAATGCTTCCTTTAAAGTTACCAAATTTGCTCCTATTTTTGTTTAAATATCTTATTAGTGTATCTAATATTTGCTAATAAGCTCATTAATGTTAAAATCGGCGCTATGATTAAATTATTATTACTATTTTCAACAACTATGTTACTATCTCAAACAAATTTTGACAACTCCTTTATAACACAATATGAATATGGAAAAATGCTATATAATAGCCCAAGGGGAATTAGCTGTGTTAAATGTCATGGTGAAAAAGCAAAAGGGAAAGTGATATCAACTTTTAAACATATAAGAAATAAAAAAGAGTATACCTGTTCAATTAAATCAACAGATATTACAAATATTTCATATAATGAATTTCAAGCCGTATTAGATCCAAAACTTGAAAAACCGAAGAAAAAATTCACCAAAGAGCAGGTATGTGAAAAGTTAACTTACGGGAACAGTATGCCTACATATTTTTTAACTGATGAGGAGTTAACATCAATATATTTTTACCTAACAAATATTGACAAGTATTAATAACAATTCATCATAACAACACACTTTTAACACACTTTTAACACATCTTTATGATACGCTACATAATTAGAACACTTTAAAATAAATTTGGGCGGTATAATTTTGAATGATATAAAGAAATTAGCACTATTGTTAAAAGATGTAAAAGTTTTATATGTTGAAGATGACTTAAAAGTGAGAGAGGTAAACAGTGAAATATTTTCATATTTAACAAATCAGTTGATATTAGCAAGTGATGGGGAAGAGGCTCTTGAAAAATATAATATCTATAAACCACATATTATTATTACAGATATAAAAATACCAAAATTAAATGGGATAGAATTTATAAAAAATGTGAGAGAGAAAGATAAAAAAACTCCTGTAGTGTTTTGTACAGCTTATAGTGATGAGTGTTATCTACTGCCTGCTGCTAATCTAAATATTCAGGGATACTTAGTAAAACCTTTAGTTTACAATAAACTAAAAGAGGTTCTTTTTGAAATAATTAAATATCTAAATATTAATTCAATTATAGAGATAAAGATAAGTGATGATTTGAGCTATGATACAGATAAAGGTGTTTTAATTTTTGAAAACACAACTATTGACTTAAATAAAAAAGAGAAAGCCTTGATTGACCTTTTAGTAGAAAATAAAAACAAAGTTGTTCTATATCAAGAGATAGAAAATAGTGTTTGGGGTATTGATGATGAATATATGAGTGACACTGCACTAAGAACACTAATTAAAATACTTAGAAAAAAATTACCTTCAGGCACTATAGAAAATATAGCCCGCCAAGGTTATAAAATAATCACATCCTAACGATAAGATTTATTAGATATAAATATTAAACTCAGCTAACATTTATATCTAAAAGACAAACTAACTAGAAACTTCATTTCTTTCCATAGAATTCAAGTACATTGCAGCAAAAATCAACAATCCATTTACACAGATAAATAATACATTTTCCATTCTAAACTCCTTCTTTTTATTTGATTAATTATATAAACTACTTGTGTTAAAACTGTGAGTTTAGTCATTTTTATAGTTAATTATTTTACTTTTTGAGATATAGAATGATATTGCTCCACCGTCCATTATTATTTTGCCGTTAAATATCCTTTTAATACTAGTTTCAATCATATCAAGTGGTATCTTTTCTATTTTTATATTCTCATCAATATCTGGTTTTATTTCTAAAATAAGATATTCATCATCATATCTAGTTGTTATATTTACTATCCCATTTTCAAGAGCTAATTTAAGATAGTTTTCCATAATACTTTGAAATACAATTAATAAAATTTGTACCAATTCATATCGCTCACTATCTAATAATATATCATCATCTACATCAATCATACATTCTATGCTACATTGTGGAAATGATTTTTTTAAAAATAAAACCATCTCCTCAATTAACTCTTTTAATAAAATTTTATCTGTTGATATTGTTTTAAAAAGTTTTTCATGTTTTAATAAAATTTCAGACATAGTTGATGACTCATTCTCAATCATCTCAAATCCTTGATTTAAAGCATCTAAATCAAGTGTTCCCAACTCCAACTGCAATCTAAATTTTGTGGAAATTGCACATATTAATGATAAAGGTTGTCGCCATTGATGGGATATTGTCAACAACAGTCTGTTTGCTAATAACTCTTTAGATTGTGCATCAATAATCTCTTTTTGTTTTTTTAGTCTCTTATTTTGAAATATAGGTTCCATTATAATGACTATCTCCGCTATTAACTCATCTATTACAATCGGTTTAATTAAATAACTATTTACCCTTAAAGGTATAGCATCCAATAAATACTCACTATCATTAAAAGCTGTAGTAAAAATCAAAGGGATTTTTTCATCTAATTTTCTTATATTTTTCATCATATCTAGCCCATTTAAATTTGGCATTTTAATATCACTTATAATTAAATCAAAATTACCTTTTTTAAACTTTTTTATACCATCAACTCCATCAACTGCTGTATTAAAGTCTATATTAAATAATTTTAAAGAGTCTGATACTGTTTCTCTCACATTTTTATCATCTTCTACATATAATATGTTAATATTTTCTAATATCACTTCTCTTTTCATTTTAATTCCTTTAAAAAACTAAATGTAAAACATGCACCCACTTTTACATTGTTATAAACTAACTCTCCACCTAATTGTTCTTTTGCAATTTGATAAGACATAAAAAGACCTATTCCAGTACCTTTATCTTTGGTTGTAAAATGTGGTTCAAATATCTTTTCTCTAATTTTTTTACTTATACCTCTACCACTATCACATAACTTTATTTTATAATAAAAAAGATTTTCATCTAAAGAGATAGTGATAACCTTCTTTTTATTTACAGGATTTGACAACTCATCTTTTGCATTAAATATCAGATTTAACAACACTTGTGTTATAGAGCCCATATCACTTAAACATCTATATGTTTTTCTTTTTTTATTATATTCAAATATCACATCAATATTATGATTTAAAAATGTTGAATCTAGCATCTTAATTATTTTTTCAATAACATCCTCAACATAAAACTCCTCTATTACACTTTTGTTTGAAAAAAAGTTTCTGAAGTCATTAATTGTATTTGACATATACCCTGCAACCTCTATAGCTCTACTATTTTGCTCCTCTAAAAACTCTTTAGTTAACTTATCATTTTTATATGCAATTAAAATATTTTGTATAGTAGCACTAAGGGAGCTTAATGGTTGTCTCCATTGATGTGCTATATTTTCTACCATCTCACCCATTGAAGCTAGTTTTGATTGATGAGCCAAAAGTTTATCTTTGGTTCTATTCTCCTCAATCTCTTGTTGTAACTCTTTTGTTGAAGTATTTATTAGGTGTGTTAGTGCATTTAGTGTTCTGTTTTTTCTGAAATCTCTTTTTTTATTATTGATGTCTATTTTTGGTGATATATTGCTAGTCTCACTTATTGCTAAAATGCTCATCGTATCATTAAATAATTTAGATTTATTATCCAGTGTAAAAAATTCACTATAAGTAAAAAAACCTGATATTTTGGCAATACTTTTCAACGGTGAAAGCTCAACATCTATAAAACTACCCAATAACTTCTTTCGTCCAATAGAAGAATAGATAAATATAGATTCTATTGGTTTTTTTTGAAGCAGTTCTACAGTTTCTTTACTATTTTTTATCACCAGATCAATATTTCCATAAGATAAATAAACCGCTTCACCCTCTGGCATATTTCCAGCAAATTGTATTGAACCATCACTAAAACATTTTATAGGTGTTCTTGCTTTTCTATAACTATCACCATTTATAACCAAAGGAAACTCAATATCAAATTCCAATAAATTTTTTGAAATATCTATATCAAGATAATATTTGTATGTTTCAACAGCAGTTCTATTATCTATGGTATAGACTCTATTATTTTTGGATTTTGTTATAGTCATAGCTTTACCAACTGGTATCCATGCTGTACTATAGTGTGTAAATATATTTAAATTATGGTTATTTAATAGAGCAACCACAACACCATTTGAGGTGATGCCTTTTTCATTAAATATATAACTACCATCTAAATCACCTGCAACACCACCAGTAATTTTTATATCTTTTTTTTCAACACTATTAATACCATCTAACAATTCACTAGAGTTTGTATTTAATAAATCAGCAAAAAGAATCATTACCCTGCTATTTTTTTCAATACAATTTTCAACCAACCTTTTGCCAGTTTTAAAACTATAGTTATCTTCATCTTTATGAATCTGTAAAGATGTTTCAACCTTTGTATTCTCAAAAATTGAAAAACTTAAAATAACACTATCTTCTAAAGATTTACCATCTATTATCTCACCTTGCGTTGTTGTACCTACAATTTTTACTTTTGGTAATTGTTTATTTAATTGATTAAGTAAATTCTGAATAAATTTCTTATTTGTTATAGAACAAAATATTTGTATAAGTATATTTTTTTCTGAAACTGGAATATTTTGTTTTATATAACTTTTTAATTTACCATCATCAACATATTTATAGTTAAATGTTTTCATATAAAATATCCTCTTTCTTAATAGTTACATAGAAAGTTATCATTTACTTATGTCAAAATCGTGTTTAATAGAGTTTAATATTAAATTGTTTTAAAATTTAATATATACATATTTAAAGGTCTTGTTGCATCAGGGTACTTTTCTACCTCTTTTAAATACCTTTTTGATTCATCCCTATAAAAATTTGGATAAGGTGTATATATAATTTTTATATTTTTTTTACTATTTTCTCCACTTTTAAATAGATTTAAACTATAATTCCTTTTTATTTTTTTAACTGATGTTACGATAATCAATATTTAGAAGTTATAGAGTTAAGAAACTATTTTAAGACATTTCATAATAGAGAAGATGGATTTACATTTTAGTATTAGACACCTCTTCAATCACTTATCTCAAAAGTAAACATTTTGAGATAGAGTCTCCAGTTTTGAAACCTCCTTTGTTTATGTATCTCAAAAAGTATCTCACTTTAATATCTCATTAAGTCTAAGAATTTATAATACATAAAACTAGGACAAATTATGAAAATTGGATATGCAAGAGTTTCAAGCTCAGGACAAAACTTAGAATCACA
>JAYEOQ010000236.1:0-7920 GCA_034723215.1 Campylobacterota bacterium
TAGATGTTGGTGGTTATAGAGAGGAGGTCATACCTGGTTCCATTTCGAACCCAGAAGTCAAGCTCCTCATCGCCGATAATACTGCAGGGTCCCCTTGTGGAAACGTAGGTCGCCGCCAACTTCTAAGATGTTTTTTTTGTCTGATTTCTAGGGTTTTTATTAATTAAACTCTCTTTTTTTAGATTATTGCCTGGAAATATTATATAATAAAATCATTATTTTCAAAAAACTCTTTTGCACCTTCATTCCATATTAAATAATCATCGATATTGTATTTATAGTAACCATGTTCATCAATTTCTAAATAACTTAATCCTGGAATTGGTTTTGATATCCATATTATATTGTTAGCATGTTCTAAAGGGGAGGTATATGATTCTAGTGGATTATTTAGAAGAATGACTCTTGAGTCAATCTCTTTAGGGAAAAAGTCTAAATCTCTAATATTATTTCCTCCACATATAAAATCACCACCAACTGTATGAGGTACACCTTCCAAGGTTTCAAGATTATTTTCTCCTAAAATAAAATCACCCTTAACATAGCCAAAATTTACTGGTAACTCTTCCATCTCAACTAAATATAATATTACATTATCTTCAACATCAACTGTTAAATCATCATTTATAGTAAAATTTTCTATTAAGTGATCTGTACACCATTGGTATATCTCCTCTTTTGAGGTAAATTTTTGATTCATAATATTATAACCTCCAATTCAAGTTCAATATTAAATTGCTTTTTAACTTTTTGTTGTGCAAGTTTAATAAGTTCAATTGCTTCATCAAATGTTCCACCACCTAGATTAACTAAAAAGTTAGCGTGTTGTGAACTAAATGAGATACCACCTATTATGTAACCTTTTAAACCAACTTGCTCTAATAAATAACCAGCACTATGATCTTTGGGATTTTTAAAACAGCTACCTGCACTTGGTAAATTTGGTTGATTCTCTCTCATTTTTATAAAAAGTTTTTGATTTTCTTGACTGAAACCTTTTTCTATATTAAATGTTATTTCAAAAATAATACCTTTTATATCGGTATATCTATATCTATGTGGAATATCTTTTTTTAAAAAAACTCCATTTTGAGTTTTTATACTATCTATATAATTAAATATCTCCCATTGTTTAAGACCAGCATTCATTTTAACTAGTCCACCCATATTTCCAGGCAGTTTAGCTAAAAATTCAAAATTTGCAATATCATTTTTACGACAATATGTTAGAAGTTTACCAGATGTAGTAGCTGCTCCAACTATAAGTTTTCCATTTTTTTGAATTATATAATCAAACTCTTCACCTAAAATCGCAAGTGGTGGTGGAGTATTTGATATAAGTAGATTATTTGCACGACCTATTATATATAAATCTTTATAATCAGCTATCTTATTTAAAATCTTTACTTTATGTATACCACCAATATTTAAAGATGAATATTTTTTAAAATCGATAGATTTAAACATCTAACTATCTCTTAACTCTTTATATTCTGATGGGATAAGGTAATCTTCCGATTTGATTAACTCATCATAAAAACCATTTTCAAATCCTAATGAGTACAACTTATCTAATGCTTTAAATTGTAATGGACTTAGCTCAATAGAGTCATCATTTGCATAAAGACCAAGATAAGTTTGTAGTGTGTCATGATCTACCCTTATTAAATCTCTTTCAATAAGCATTTTAGATAAAAGCAATTTATTGCTATTTGCTACTTTAACTGCATCAATTAAGGTATTCTCATAATCAATAGCCTTGTTTAATGGGATAGATCGTCTTAAACACATGCCACCTAAAGGAAGAGGAAGATCTTTTCCTGCTAACTCCTGCCATATATCCCATAACTCTTTTTCAACTTCTAGTTTACTATCATATGTTAATATAGATTCATGTATTAATACCCCAGCATCAACGATGCCATCTAATACAGCTTGTTCTATATCTAAAAAATTCATATAAGATATTCTAGCATCCGGGTAAGCTATCTTAAATAGAAGAGCATTTGTAGTGTATTTACCGCTAAGTGCCACTTTAAAATTCTTTTTTAACTTTTTATCTTTAAGTTTTACTATTTTTGGACCGTATCCATCCCCAAAACTTACAGCAGTTTTTAATAGTGCAAAATCTTTTTTTACAAATGGATATAGAGCAAAACTAATCGCACAAATATCATACTGACCTTTTAGGGTAGCTTGGTTTAATGTCTCTATATCTAACGCAATATTATCAAAACTGGTATCTTTTAATGTAACCCAACCAAATTTGATTGCATAATACATAAAAATATCATCAGCATCTGGAGAGTGAGCTACTAAAATATTGTTATTCACAAATAATTCCTTTTTATTTTATATATTATTGTACTAAAATATATTAGTAAAAATGATTAAAGTAAATTGTATAACATTTAATACATTTCTTAAAATTAAATTAGTGACAATCTGGATTTAAGAAATGGATAGTTAAATACGATAAATACTAATATTTATGGATCTTAGATGTACTATTTTAAGCTATTATTAAGATATGTTCAAATACAATACCTCTATAAAATAGATACAAAAAAAAGGATATCTTATGAGAATAAATACAAATGTTTCTTCACTTACTGCTCAAGAGGCAAATGCAAATACAAATAAGAATTTAGCTAATTCTTTAGAAAAATTATCTTCAGGTCTTAGAATAAATAAGGCTTCAGATGATGCTTCTGGATTATCAATTGCAGATAAGTTAAGAACACAAGCAAACTCAATTAAACAATCTATAGCAAATGGAAATAGTGCAGTTGCATTAATTCAAATTGCAGATAAAGCTATGGCTGAACAATCAAATATTTTAGATATTGTAAAACAAAAATTAATTCAAGGTGCAACAGCAACAACATCTGATATAGGTAGAATTGCAATAGGTAAGGATATTGATAAATTACTTACACAATTAAATGAAATAGCAAATCAAACTAACTATAATGGTGTAACACTTTTGCAGGGTGCATCTGCTGGTGATTCAGCTCCTGCCTTAACATTTCAAATGGGTGAGAATGCAACAAATATAGCAAAACTTTCAGCATCAACACAGTCTAATACAGCAGGTCTAAGTGGAATGTCAGCATTAAAAATAAGTGCAGCTACGGGTTCTTGGAGTGGTGGCGATGTTAGAGCACATATGATAAGTATAGATTCAGCAATTAATGAATTAAATGCGTGGAGATCTGATTTTGGTTCTACTCAAAATCAAATAGAATCAGCAATAAGAAATCAGATGACGCAAGAGACAAATATTAGAGCAGCAGAGTCTGTGATTAGAGATGTTGATTATGCGGCAGAGAGTGCAAATTTCAATAAATCAAATATTATATCTCAAGCTGGTACTTATGCAATGAGTCAAGCTAATAATGTTCAACAAAATGTTATGAAGCTTCTACAGTAAAAATTAAGAAAAAAATAAAAAAACCTAAGTGTAAAAGCTTAGGTTTTTTTATAACTTGATATTGTTTAATCTAATCTAAAGAAATGTAGTGTTATACTTTCATTAGTTCAAGGGGAAGTATATGATTAGAGAAGATGATAATATTGAAAAACAAGTTAATTCTATTCCTAAAAATATTTTAAAGATACAGCAGAAATTGTGTACTTTTGAAAAAGATTCAAGAAACTTTAAAAAGTATAAAAAGATTTTAGCAAAACATATAAAAAACCATACAATGAAGAGAAGAGTTATTAGTAATATAAAAACTATTGAAGCAATTAATGATATTACTATAAATAATAATATAGGTAACGATTGATACCAAAGGGTGTAAGTCCCTATGCTCAAAGGAGGTTTTTCCTCCAATGAGAATGTTAAAAAGGCTGTGATAAAAAATATCACAATGTGTCATAAATTTAAAAGGATAAATTATGAGAATTAATACAAATGTAGCATCTTTAACTGCTCAAGAATCAGCAACAAATACAAATAAAACTTTAAGTAGTTCTTTAGAGAAATTATCTTCAGGTCTTAGAATAAATAAAGCTTCAGATGATGCTTCTGGTTTAGCTATCGCGGATAAACTAAGAACACAAGCAAGTTCAATAGGACAAGCTATATCAAATGGTAACTCGGCAGTTTCACTTACACAAATTGCAGATAAAGCTATGGCTGAGCAATCAAATATTTTAGATATTGTAAAACAAAAGTTAATCCAAGCATCAACTGCTACTACTTCAGCAGAAGGTAGAGACGCAATTGGTAAGGATATTAATAAATTATTAACACAGATTGATAATATTGCTCAACAAACAAACTATAATGGTATTCAACTTTTACAAGCGAGTGCTGGAAGTAAAGCATCTGCAGGAGCACAAGTATTTCAAATGGGTGAGAAATCAGCTGATACTATTACATTAGGTTCTGGAATTACTGCAAATACAAGTGGATTATCTGGTATGTCAGTACTTAAAGCATCTTCGTTAGGTGGAGGATCAGCTTTTTCTGCAGGTGTAGCTAGAGGTTATATGGCTCATGTTGACAGTGCATTAAATCAATTAAATAGCTGGAGAGCAGATGTGGGTTCTACACAAAATCAATTAGAATCAGCATTAAGAAATATGATGACTCAACAAACAAATATCAAAGCAGCAGAGTCTGTGATTAGAGATGTTGATTATGCAGCAGAGAGTGCAAACTTTAATAAAGCAAATATTATAGCACAAGCCGGAACATATGCAATGAGCCAGGCTAATGCAATGCAACAGAATGTTCAAAGATTACTTCAATAGTAAATTGAACTAAACTAATAATTTTTCAAAAGCTTAAGTTTAAAAAACTTAGGCTTTTTTATTTAATATATAGTATAATCGAGCTATTAAATTAAAGGTAAATACGATGGATAAAGAACTAAAAGAATTAAGTGAAACATTATTAACAATATATCAAAATAATTTAGAATTCCTAAAGGAAAATTTTTTAGATTTATATGAACGAGTTGAAAAATTATCAAAAGATATTGATTCAGAAGAACATATATCAAAATATTCATTAGAGTATAAAGATGGATATTTTGACATATTAAATTTAGAAAACAACTCATGGTTTTATGGTACTAATAGTTATGAAGATGCAGATAATAGAGTAAAACATTCAAATTTCTCTAAAGATGGTTCTTATGATTTATTAAGAAAAGGTATAAGTGGTAAAAAGCTTGCTGTAAGTCAGTCTTTAAAAAATGTAATGCCAATTATTGAACAGATAAATAAAATGGTAGATTTTGAAGATATTAAGTTTAGACAAATTTATAAATTTGTTTTTATGGGTATTGGATTAGGTTTTCATGCAGATAGTATATTTAAAAAACTTGATCCCTTTGTGACAATGATTATTGAACCTGAGTTAGAGATATTTCGGTTGTCTTTATTTACTATAGAGTATAGTAAGTTCAATGAAGGAAATAAAACATTATTTTTATCTATAGAAGATAGTAAACTCGAACGAATTAATAATGTTAACCAATTTTATCATATACATAACTATATGAACTATAATGTTAAACATCACCTTTTAATTGAAAACTATAGATATATTGATGAAGAGTTAAAAGACTTTTTTGCTAGTAACTCTAGTATATATTTTCCATATACAAGTGTACTTCAGAATATACACAGAACAGCTGGTTTTATAAAAAATAAAGAAAGATTTTTAAATGTTAAATTATTACATGAAAAAAAGATATTAAAAGATAAAGAGGTGCTTATTGTAAGTGCTGGACCATCTTTGGACAACTATATTGAATGGATTAAAATACATCAAGATAAGTTTATAATTATTTGTGTTGATGTTATTGTTCAAAAGCTTGAAAAAAACTTTATTATACCGGATATAGTTTTTTCTATTGATCCATCATACTTGTGTGGTAAGTATCTTACCACACAAGATCCTAATTATTTAGATAGTAGTGCTATTGTATTTTTATCTCAGCAAGAAGAGAGTGTAATAGATGTTGTAAAAGGAAAAAATTATTATTTTGCACAAAGTATTGATTTTATTAAAGATCTTGGTTATTTAGGTAGTGTATCTAATGTTGGTGCATATTCTTTTGCTATGGCTGTACACTTTGGAGCAACTAAGTTATATACAATTGGAAATGATGCAGCTTTTAATCAAGAAACAGGAGGTAGATATGCAAGTGATAGTGCATGTACACAAAGTGATAATATAGAGCTTGTAGCGTCTAATGACGATCTTGTTTCATCTTATGATGTTGTGGAAGTTGATGGAAATTTAAGAGATAAAGTTAAGACAACTAGAAGATTATTAACATTTAAAGATTCTTTTGAGCATTCAATTCATAGTTTACAAGGTTATTATAAGTTTGAAGTATATAATCTTTCTGATGGTGTAAGAATGGAAGATTTTGAACCTATGGATATGGATACTATAGATAAAAAAGTGGTTGACTTTAAAACAAAAAAGATGGATATATCATCTTCTTTGGATAGTATAACTCAAGTTATAGAAGACTTAGATAGTGAAGAGGATATTAAAATAATTAATAGGATTATTAAAAGAGTTAAAAAACATAAAACTAAGAAAATAACATCAAGGGATAATTTTTTAGAAAGAAAATTAGATTTAATGATATGGATACTAACTCAAAATAAAAGTATGTCAAGTTCAATGTTTGGAAATATCTTTTTACTTTATACAGGACTTATAGATCTTTATATTAACTTTATATTAAATTTAGATCAAAGTGAATTACATACAAAAGAAAATTTAACAAAAATAAATGTAATTTGGATTGACGGTATGATTCATGTCTTTAAAGATATGAAAAAAGCAATTAAATAATTTTGATTAATTAAGTAATTATTGTATTTATTGGAGATTTAATGATAACAAAAGAAAAACTAACTCACCTAAAACAACTAGAAGCAGAATCGATTCATATACTCCGTGAAGTAGCATCAGAGTTTGATAATCCTGTGATGATGTATAGTGTAGGAAAAGATAGTTCAGTTATGTTACATCTTGCCATGAAAGCATTTGCACCTAGTAAACCTCCTTTTCCTATGCTTCATGTAGATACTTTATGGAAGTTTAAAGAGATGATAGAGTTTAGAGATAAAAGAGCAAAAGATTTAGGGTTTGATTTAATTGTCCATAGTAATCCTGAGGGTATTGATATGGATATATCTCCATTTACTCATGGTAGTAAAGTTCATACTGATATTATGAAAACACAAGCACTTAAACAAGCTTTAAATGACGGTAGTTATGATGCTATTATTGGTGGGGCTAGAAGAGATGAAGAGAAATCTCGTGCAAAAGAGAGAATATTTTCTTTTAGAGATAAACATCACCGATGGGATCCTAAGAATCAACGACCAGAATTATGGAATGTGTATAATACAAATATTCAAAAAGGTGAGTCTGTAAGGGTATTTCCTATATCAAATTGGACAGAGTTAGATATATGGCAATATATTTACTTAGAAAATATAGAGATACCATCACTGTATTTTGCAAAAGAGCAAGATGTAGTAGAGTATGAAGGTACAAAGATAAAAGTAGATGATGAAAGAATGCCTGAAGATTTACGAAAAACTGCAAAAAAAGAGATGACTAGATTTAGAACACTTGGTTGTTATCCTTTGACAGGTGCTATAAACTCAACTGCTACTACATTGCCAGAGATTATTAAAGAGATGCTTTTATCTACAAGTAGTGAAAGAGAAGGGCGACTTATAGATAAAGACAGTGTTGGTGCTATGGAACAAAAGAAAATAGAGGGGTATTTTTAATGGATGATATTCAAAATATTCAAGAGTATTTAAAAGCTCATGAAAACAAAGATATGCTTAGATTTCTTACATGTGGTTCTGTTGATGATGGTAAATCAACTTTAATAGGTCGTATGCTTTATGATTCTAAGATGA
>JAYEOQ010000237.1:0-7820 GCA_034723215.1 Campylobacterota bacterium
TTTCGTGATATTCTAAGTCAAATAATCCTAACATTTATGAAGCCTTATTGATGATATATAGTTATTATTTTATCTAAATTATGGTTTTTATTTGGTTAGGTGGGTAGTTTTTAGAGATGCCCATATCATATTCTTTATTTATTATTACTATAATTATCAATTATATATAGAAACTTGATTTCTACCTTTGTGTTTAGCTTCATATAAAGCTTCATCTGCATATTTATATATACTATCTATCTCATATTTAAAATTTGGTTTTATTACAATTAATCCCATAGATATTGTAACAAATTCACTTGCACTATTTTTTTTATGCTCTATATTTAAATTTTGAATATTTATTCTAAGCTTATTTGCAAAGTTAATAGATTCTTTTTCATCCATATCACTACATAATATTCCAAACTCTTCACCGCCAAGCCTAAATACCATATCATCAGGTCTATTTAAATTATTTTTTAAACTTTTAGCCACTGCTATTAGTGCTTCATCACCTTTATGATGCCCATATGTATCATTGTATTGTTTAAAATGATCAATATCCATCATTATAAAAATAAGGTTTTGTTTTAATCTTCCTTTTATTTTTAATTGTTTTTCAAACTCAGAATCAAAATATCTTCTGTTGAATAGATTTGTCATACTATCAGTTATAGACAACTGTTTTATCTTTTGAATATATTCTTTATTTTTTTTATAAAATAGTATATTTATAAATAAAATAAATATAATCGAGAATATAGCACCTATAACTATTAACGATATTATATTATATTTAACCTCTAATCTATTGCTTAATATTTTATTTAACTCTTTATGATTAGCTTTATAAAGTAACATTATAAACTCTATATTGTTTGATTCTAATCTAAATATATCATTTGATTTCAACATAATTGTCTCTTTATCTAAAAGCTCTTTATTTACAAAATCAAGAAGTGAATTTTGGGCAGATATTGTATTTGAATATATTGTAGTAATAATATCTGAATTATTTTTTTTATTTAATTCTCTCATATTAAACTCTAAATGTTTAATCTTATCATATATCTTTGACTGAAGAATAAGAATCAACTCTTTCTCATCCTTTTGTAGTTTATTGTTTTTTATAGATGAACTAATTCCTCTAATTTGACCATTATATTCAATCAAATCTGGCAATGCTAAAACAATAGTTTGTATTAATATATATGATTTTAAATTAGAATCTAATGCAAGGTTTGAATGGTAAGATATATTTTCTATAAATAATCTTGAATCACTTATTGTTTGTGAAATATATTCAAAATTGTTATTATCTTTACTATGGTGTATTGCTTTATCTAAAAACTCAATAAATTGCTCTTTTAGATGTGTTCCAGCTTTTAAATGTTGTAGATCTTCTTTAAATTTTATAGATTTATCTAAAATAGTTTTATTTAAGTTTTCTATCCCTAATATACAATTTTCATCTTTATTCTTAATATTTGATAATCCTCTTAGTTTTTGAATATCAAAAACTATATCTTGTACTTTATATATTTTATTTAAACCATTTATTTCATGATTTATGAAATTTATCTCATCTTTTAGATATAAAAAAGCATAAGTAAACATCAAAGTGATTCCTATTAAAGGGATTAGAACAACAAAAACAAATTTTTTAGAATTTTCTTCTTTATTTGTTATCATCTTTTAATCCAACTTGAGGCTTACCTATATAATAACCTTGAATATAATCACAACCCATAGTTTCTAAGATATTTAAACTAAGCTCATCTTCAACAAATTCGGCAATTGTTTTCATACCTAAATCTTTTGTAAAGTTTATTATTGTTTGTGTGATCTTTTTTGAATTTTCATCTGTTGATATATTTTTTACCAATGATGCATCAATTTTTAAATAATCAATATTTAACTCTAAAATATGTGCAAAGTTAGAATAACCACTTCCAAAATCATCAATAGCAATTTGACAACCATATTGTTTAACTTTTTTTATAAAATCTTTTAATTCTCCATAGTTTTCTATCTCTTCAGTTTCAAGTATCTCAAAAACAACTCTTGATGGATTTGTAAAACTTTCCAAACTATCTATTATAAATTTTACAGTATTTTGATTTATTATATCCTCTATAGATAAATTAATTGAAAACTCATAATCCAAATCATTAAAAAATGCAAATGATTTACTTAATATATTCTTAGTGATATTAGGATAAAGTTTAGATTTTATTGCTATGTCCATAAATTTAAAAGGTGCTATTATAGAACCGTCTTTTTGAATAATTCTGGCTAAACACTCATATTTTTCAACCCTTTTAGTATGAAGATTATATATTGGCTGAAAGTAAGGTACAATATTATTATATTGTATCGCCTCATTTAATATAGCAACACCTTGAATATTTTGTGTAATCTTTTTTGACATATCTAAACTATCATCATATACTTTTATATGTTTTTTATTAGTTTTAGCATTTTGCAATGCCATATCTGCTTTTATCATAACTGAATCTGTATCAATTACAACTCCACAACTAAATGTTACAAATACATTATGTTGTTCCACTACAAATTTTGTTTCATTTAAAATAGATACTATATTTTCTATTTTACTTAAAAATTGTTCTTCTGGCATACTTGCATTTGTAAGAATTGCATACTCATCACTTGGCAGTTTATAAATTGTAACTTTCTCTTGAATAGTTAATGATTTTAATTTATTAGCAACTTTAATTAAAATTTCATCTGCTATATTATGCCCATAGAAATCATTTATCTCTTTAAATCTATCTATATTTAGTAACGCTAGGTATGATTTCTTATTATTTAAATTTTTAATATCATCAATAAGTTTTTGTCTATTTGGAAATTTGGTTAAACTATCTGTTACAAGTGATTTTTTTATCTTCTCTTTATTTAAAATAAGTTCCGTTATATCAACCCTTGCAGCTATAAATTCAATTATATCTCCACTATCATCAAGTATAGGGACAATAGATACTTTAGAGATAAACTCTGTTTTATCTTTTCTTAAACCTTTTATAACACCGTTCCATATTTTCTTATCTAAAATTCTTTTCCACATATTTTCAAAAATCTTTTTTGGATTATCTGGGTGGAGAACAATTTTATGGGTATTTCCAATCAACTCATCTAGCAAATATCCTGTATCTTTTAAAAACTTTTTATTTGCATAAGTGATAGTACCATTTATGTCTGTTTTTGTTAATGCTGTACTATTGTCAAGTGCATGAACATAACCATTTAAAAAGGAATTCTGGTCTTTTAACTCTTTTGTTTTTTTATTTATATTAAACTCTAAAACTTCATTTAAATCTCTTGACTTTTTAAATAAATAAAATATAAATCCAAATAATAAAATCAAAAGTAATATATCATATATAACAGAATTTATAAAAGTTTGAAAGAAATATTTATCTAAAATATCTTTTGGTATTTTAATACTAACTATCCCTCTTATTTCACCTAACTTATAATCATATGCATTTGTATATCTATCTTGTATAAATTTTGGAGCTTTGTGTTTTGACCCGTGACAAGATAAGCATTTTTGTTCTATCCTTAAAGCATAACCATATTGATAAAACAGATCATTTTCACCATTAAAATACTCTTTTAATTTACTATTTTCTTTAAAATATTTTATAGCTTTAAGTTCATCTTTATCTACCATATTTTTTGGATTTCTAGCACGATCGGAAACTGTTTTCACTGTAATACTAAGTGGATTGTTTTTTGAAAACTCTTTTGATATTGGTGCTGCACTAAAAGCTGGCAAGGCCAAAAGTGTTTTAGCATTTAATGGTATTGTTTTATCTATAAAAAATTTCTGATAATAATCCCTATGTGTTACAACATAACTATTTAAAACTTCAGCTTTTTTTTGTGCAAACTGATACTCTTTATTTTTTGTATCATTATAGGCATATACTATTCTAAATAACACAACAATCAAGAAAAATATTGGTATAAAATATAACAGTTTTTTATTTATTAATTTAACTTTACTCATAATATAGATTATAACTAAATTTTATTAAATTAAATTTTGATTTCAAATAAGACTATATTTATCTTATTTGAGATATTATTATGTTATTAAAATTACAGGAGAGATTATATGAGTTTAGTACCATTAAATGCAGAACAAGTTGAAGTAAATGGAGCAACTGTACCATTTCATAAATATGAAGATAACGGTGTAACATTTTTACAGTTTGACAGTAGTAAAGCAGGACATCCAGAGCCTATGATAAATGCAATGTCTGGATTACAAGCTATTAAAGGTGATGAAAAATTAGTTATGATTAATTCTAAAGCACCAATGGGACTTTTTCCTAAAGTTGAAGCTGGATTTAATTTTGAGGTTGACACTCTAGAAGATGGTAGAGCAAAAGTAACTTTTTCTATTAGAGGTGAAGGTGATGCTGCAACTGATTTCAATGATACTGGTTGTGCAGGTGGCGGTTGTCAAAACTAATTTTTTAAATCTACAAAGTTAAAAGGTATAAAATATGAAATATCCAAATTTTTTCAATGAGATTGAAACTATAATACTAAAAGACAATTTATCTAACTTTTTAGGTACATTTGAAGATGGTTTAGTTGAATTTAGTTATTTAGATGTGGTAAAGTCTGCAGGACATAGTTGTCCCACTGTAGCTGGTGCATATCTTATGATTTTAGAGGGTTTAAAAGCTTTATATAATCAGAAGATACCTCAAAGAGGTGAAATATTTGTATCATTTAAAGAGGATTCTAGTGAAGGTGTAGCTGGAGTTATTGCTGCAGTTGTAAGTCAAATCACAGGTGCAACAGAAACTTCTGGCTTTAAAGGTATTGGTGAAAACTTTGTAAGACATGATTTAATGAAATTTAATGATAATATAGATTCAAGTATTAAACTTCAAAGACTAGATAGTGGAAAAACTGTTGAAGTTATATACAATCCAAGTTCAATACAAGGTGACCCTTTACAACAAGAGTTGATGCAAAAAATTATGAAAGGTGTCGCAACACCAGAAGAACAACTTAGTTTTGGCAAACTTTGGCAACAAAGAGTTGAAAATATATTTTTAAATATTAATAAAGTGATAACTATAAAATAATGACAACCGAAAAATTCACAAGTGAAGCTCAGTTATTAAAAAAATTTTTTGAGCTTCATTGTGCTGATAAACATACAAATCAAACATATCATTGTAAGCAATTAGATTACAATAATGTAAAAGTAAATATAGAATTAGAGTTGTGCAGTGATTGTATTGAACTTATCCACTACTCTTTTGATAGACTTATTGAGTGTCCACATGATCCAAAACCTATGTGTAGAACCTGTACAAACCCTTGCTATAGTAAAACAGAGTGGAAGAAAGTAGCAAAACTTATGAGATATAGTGGGATACAGTTAGGTATATTAAAAGTAAAAAAAATTTTTAAAATTAAATAACTATTTAAATACCAAAGATGATATAATACACCTATGATTAAAACTTTTTATATTACATTAATTTTTTCAGTATCACTTTTTGCACATCCTCATACTTTTTTAGAGATTTTTCCAACAATCAATATAAAAAATAATAAAACTACAAATATTCATTTTAAATGGAAAATGGACGAGATGACCTCATCAATGTTAATTATGGAGTTTGACCAAAATATGGATGGCAAAATAGATAAAGAGGAAAACCAATTTATTTATCAGAACTATTTTATAATGTTAGGTGATTATAATTTTTATACTGATATTAAAATAAGTGGTAAAACCATAAAACTTCCTAAACCACAAAACTTTAAAGCAACTATAGAGAACAATAAAGTATGTTATAGTTTTGATATAACAGAAAACTATCCCATTAAAGATTTACAATTTGATTTTGGAGATGAAGACTTTTTTATAGCGCCTATTCTAAAAAAAGAGTTTTTGAATATAAAAGGTGCAACACCAAAAATAATTGAACTAGACAACGACTTTTATTTTGGTTATAGATTAGAATTAAAAGCAAATAAATAGAGGAAAATAGATAATGGAGATATATAACACCATATTAAAACAACTTGTACTTTGGCAATACCAAATAAACAGCTATATTTCAACAACAATCCGATCAATAGATGATGAAAACTCACTAGCAGGTTCACTTTTAGTTATAACTATTGCATTTTTATATGGAGTAGTTCATGCTGCTGGTCCAGGTCATGGAAAAGCTTTAGTATCTTTCTATTTTATAAATGACAAAGAGCAAAGCTATAAAAAAGCATTTCAAATGGGATACCTTATATCTGCTATCCATGCAACTTCTGCTTTAATCATAACTTTTGGTATATATTTTATAGTTCAAAAAATGTTTAGACAAAACTTTAACGAAGTATCATCTATAGCTATGAGTATTTCAAGTGTTATGATAATACTAGTTGGTTTTTTTCTTTTATATAAGGCTATAAAAGATAAAAATGATAAAGAGATAGAGTTTACAAATAGATCAAACAGATCACAACTTGCAGTTGCATTTAGTGCTGGTATTATCCCCTGTCCTGGTGTTATGACTATTGTATTGTTTTGTATTATGTTAAAACATTTTGTATTGGGTGTTGTTGCTGCTATTTTTATGAGTATCGGAATGGGACTAACTATATCTCTTGCTGGAATTTTAACAGTTTTATTTAGAAAAAAGACTACAAATATTATAGAATCAAAAGGGTTCTATTTTGAAATATTTGGGGCTTGTTTGATTATAATATTAGGTTTATTTTTATTTAAAATTAATACTTTTTAGTTTAATTTTATTTTCTTGATTCAAATCAGACAATTTTTATCTTATTTGAGTTATCATTTCATTATAAATAAATTTAAAAGAGATAATCAATGGCAATATCACAAGATTTCGCACCACCATTTAAACTTATAGCACCCTACTTTATCATTGGCTCTATTTTTTTTGTTATATCTTCTATATTATTATTTGGTTTTGATATATCAAATCTAAATAGTATGGATAGCACCACATTATCTTGGGTTCATATATTTTTATTGGGATTTGTGATGATGATAATATTTGGTGCGATGGCACAGCTTGTACCTGTAGTTCTTGAAGTTGGTCACTTTGCAGTTGAACTCTACTATATAATATATCCCCTACTTTTTATTGGTACTGTTCTTATGGGATATGGATTTTTAACATCACCTGCTTTGTTACCTTATGGTGGTATTGTAGTACTTATATCTTTACTTATTTTTGTACTTGAAACTTTTTTAACTATAAAAAAAGTAAAAAAATTCAATCTTGTAATGACAAGTGTTTTACTTGCTAATACATTTTTATTTTTAGGTTTAATTTTTGGTATATTGATGGCTTTAGGGTATGCAGGAACTATAGATATTGATATAGTATCACTTCTTAAAGCTCATATATATTTAGTTCTTGCTGGTTATGTTGGTATCACTATTATGGGGATGAGTTTGATACTTTTACCTATGTTTTGGTTGTCACATAGTTTCTCTTGGAAACCTGTAACCTATGCTTTATGGATTATAAGTGCTGGTGTTGTATCTGTAATGTTATCATCAATTTTTGATTCAATATTTTTAGAGTATATGGGATATATGTTAAGTATGATGGCACTTGGTTTATACTTTTATCAAATATATATTATATATAAAACACGAGTAAGAATGGACAACGATATATATCTACAGTCGTTACTTTTCTCTTATTTTAGTTTAGCTATTAGTTTACTTATGGGGATAATACATTTAGTATATCCATCTGACCAATTATTGTTGACTATAGGATGGGTTTTATTTTTAG
>JAYEOQ010000238.1:0-7809 GCA_034723215.1 Campylobacterota bacterium
TTTTAAGTGCAAGAAAACTATCTTGGGCTCCAGATATTGATGGTGAAATTTATATCAATGACAATGAGATAAACGAAAAAATAAAATTTGGTAAAATCTATACTGCAAGAGTTACAGAGTTAAGTGGGGATAAATTAATAGCAACTATTATTAAATAGTTGCTACTTGATAAAAAAGTATAAAAGTAAGTTTTACTTTTATACAGTACCTTGCTCAAATTGAGCTCTTATTCTATCTTTCTCTTTTTTTCTTTTCTCTTTTTCGGCTTCACCAGCTCTATAATCAGATATAGAGAAGTTTAACTGAACTAAAAATGATGCGGCAATAAAAATAGAACTATATGTACCTACAATAACACCAACCAAAAGAGTAAAACTAAATCCACTGATAATCTCTCCTCCAAATACGAAAAGTGTTAATACAACAAAAAATGTTGTAAGTGAAGTAAGTGTTGTTCTACTTAATGTCATAGATACTGATTCATTCACAACTGCATCAAGATGATTCTCTTTAGAGGTATTTACACCCTCTCTAATCCTATCAAATACAATAATCGTATCGTTTAAAGAGTATCCAAGTATGGTTAAAATAGCCGCCAAAATATCAAGATTTACATCAATATTAAATAGTACTATTGCTCCTAGTGCGATAGTTATATCATGAATTAATGCTAAAATAGATGCTATTGCAAATCTCCACTCAAATCTATATGAAACATAAATAAGTATCACAATAAGTGCTAAACTTAAAGCCATAATACCTTTTTCTTGTAAAGCATCTCCAACTTTAGGACCAACCATATCAACTCGTCTTATCTCATACTCACCAGTTGGCTTTAAAGTTTCTCTTATATCATCACCAATATCTTTACCTAAAGTTGTAGTGGATGTTGGTATTTTTATAATAATTTCACTATCATTACCAAATTTTGTTACAACTGCTTTATCAAACTTTTCATTTGTTGACAAAACATCTCTTATTTTATCAATAGGAGCAGTTTGTGTATATTGGACCTGCACAAGTGTTCCACCAGAAAAATCAATCCCTAGGTTTAACCCTTTTGTAAACAATAATACAAAAGAGGCTATAACTAATAGAGCAGAAAATCCCAAAAATGGTAATCTTTTACCCATAAAATCATATGTTTTATTTTTTCTAAATATTTCCATTACTTTAGTCCAAACCATTTTTTTAAATTTTTATCTTTTACCATTTTAGGCATAAGTGCATCATAGATACCATGTGTACCTAAAATTGCTGTAATCATAGAAGCTAAAATACCAATACTAATAGTAATAGCAAACCCTTTAATAGGTCCTGTACCATAAGCATATAATATCACTGCAACCAATAATGTAGTGATATTGGCATCTAAAATAGCACTCATGGCATTTTTATATCCATCCTCTATGGCTTTAGGTATACTTTTACCCTGTTTTAGTAGTTCTCTAATTCTTTCACTAATAATAACATTTGCATCTACTGCCATACCAACAGTAAGTACAATACCAGCCATCCCTGGAAGAGTCAAGGTTGCCCCAAACATAGCCATAACTGCAATAATAATAAATAAATTAGTAACCAGTGCTATATTTGAAATAAATCCACCTATACCATAGTATATAACCATAAATATAACTACCAATGTAAAACCAAGAATAAGTGCCATCATAGAAGCATTTATACTATCAGCACCAAGACTTGGTCCGACACTTCTTTTTTCTAACATAATTACAGGAGCAGGTAAAGCACCACTTCTTAAGGCAATAGCAACATTACCAGCTTCATGAACAGTAAAGTTACCACTAATTTGTCCACTTCCCCCACCAATTCTCTCTCTGATAACTGGATCTGAAAAAACTTTTCCATCAAGAACTACAGCCAATCTTTTACCAATACTTTTAGCAGTAAAATCACCAAAAACTTGAGCACCAAAAGTACTTAAAGTAAAATTGATTATAGGTTGGTTTGTTTGTTGATCAAAAGCAACTTTTGCATCTACAATTTGAGAACCAGTTAAAATAGGGATTTGTTTAAGTAGATATTTAATCTTAGAATCATTTGTATCCTCTAAAATAATATTTCCCATCATTTGTGCATCATCATCAGTTAAATTATATACTTGATCAGCTTTTAATTCATCAACTGCCATTAGCTCAAGATTTGCAGGTTTAGAGATAAGTTCTCTTGCTCGTTGTTCCTCCTCTTGAGTTTTAATCCCAGGAAGTTCAACAACAATATCAGTTTTACCTTGTCTTGTAACAGATGGTTCAGCCAATCCAAATTGGTCAAGTCTATTTCTTATAGTTTCAACAGCTTGTGATACTGCCATATCTTTTACAACAGCAATCTCTATATCAGTTAATTTAATTGTATATATTAAATCAGAACCTTTATTTATATCAAGACCAGTTATCTCAGCTAACATAGTATCAAGCTTTGTAACTTCATCACTATCTAAAAGTATAAAACTTAAATGATCTTTTTGAATTGTTAAATCTTCGATAAGTATATCTTCATTATCTGAAAAATATTGAACTGTAGCTGCTATTGATTTTATTTTCCCCTCTACTGCTTTTTGTGTTTGTACACCTAAAAGCATATGAAGTCCACCTTGTAGATCAAGACCTAATGATATTTTTTTACCATCATCAGTTTGTAAAAAAGATGGTATAGAAAAAACTATACCAAATAGTGTAACTAGCATAAAAATCACTAGTCTATAATTAAAAATTTGCAAGAATTATATCCTTTTTAGTTAGTCTTCCCATTTGCTTGAAACATAACTTCTAGCAACTCTTAATGTAGTACCATCTACATTTTTAACTGTTAAAAATAACTCTTCAACTTTAGTAATCTCCACAATTAACCCACCATTTGTTAATATCTTATCACCTTTTTCAAGTGCGTCTAACATCGCTGCATGTTCTTTTTGCTGTTTTTGTTGTGGTCTAATAATTAGAAAGTAAAATATCGCAAATAATACGATAAGTGGAAGTAGTGAACCAAATAAATCACCGTTCATGTTTGTATCCTTTAGAATAAAATTTTAGATATTTTACCTAAACAATCCTTTAAAACTCTAAAGTTCCTTCAATAGTGAACTCTGCTTTTGCATCAAGTTCAGCATGGCTTAACACTGCTATATTTAAACCGAATTTTTCAAATATCTCTGATATTCTTCTTCTTAAACTTGGATCTACAATCATTGAGATAGTATTTACACCTTTTGCTTCAATATTTGTAATAAGCTCTCTTGTTTTTGTTACAAGATTATTTATCTCTCCAATACTAAGCATTAGATGACTTACACCATGTTGTTCTTGAAGTTTACTAATAAAATCTTGTTCAATTTCAGACTTAATTGTAATAATATGTAAAGCTCCATCTTGCCCGGTAAATTTATTTGTAATCAATCTAAATAGTTTTGATCGTACATGTTCTAAAATAATATCAGGTGATTTAGTATGCTCTGCTATATCTGACACAGATTCTAAAATTGTAATCATATCAATTAAAGGGATATTCTCATGTAATAGATCTTTACAAACTTTTAACAACACCCCATAAGTTGTAACCTTCATAGCCTCTTCAACAATAATAGGAAAGTTTTCTTTTAGTCTATCAATAATATCAACTAAATCTTGTCTAGTTATAATATCCTCTGCATGTTTTTTAATAAGCTCAGATAGATGTGTAGAGATAATTGTTGGTGCATCAACAACTGTAAAACCTTTATTTAATGCTTCATCTTTATCATTTGCATCTATCCAAGTAGCATCGAGTCCAAAAACAGGCTCTTTTACCCTTTTACCTTTCATTTTAGACCCAGCAATTCCACCCATTGCTAAAAGTTTATTTAACTCAACATTACCTTTTGCAATTGGTATTCTTTTTAAATTAAATGAGTATTGATTCATATTTAAGACCGTATCATCACTAATTCTAATTTGAGGTATAACAAATCCTAAATCAGCTGCAATTTTATTTCTGATACCCTTAATTTTATCAAGTAGTTCACTGTCACCTTGTACAAGTTTAAGTAGTGTAGGACCAAGTTTAAGTTCTAAAACTTCAAGTTTCATTGTTTTATCAATTGCTTCCTCTTCTGTTGGGACTGCTACTTGTTTTTTCTTTGCTTTCTCTTTAGCAGCAGACTCTTTTTGTGCTATTGTTTTCTTTATATCTTCACTACCTTTTACAAATCTTGTAAATGCATTATCTTGTTCTGCTTCAACCATATATACAATATAACCAATCCCAGAAAGTAAAATACCCATAAAAAATAAAATACCTGTTGGAAATCCAGGAACTAAACCAAATAACATCAATGCAATACCAGTAATAATAAGTGCTTTACTGTCATTTACCAATTGTGAAATTGTACCACTAGCAAATTTCTCATCATCTGAATTTGAACGAGTAATAATAATAGCAGTTGCTGTTGAGATAATAAGTGCAGGTATTTGAGCTACAAGCCCATCACCAATTGTTAAAATTGTATATATTTGTGAACTTTGGGCAGCTGTTAAATCATGTTGAAAAATACCAATCATCAACCCACCAATAAGATTTACAAGTGTGATAATAATACCAGCAATTGCATCACCTTTTACAAACTTAGCAGAACCATCCATAGTACCATAAAAACTAACTTCGCTTGCTAACTCTTCTCGTCTCTCTTTTGCTTGTTTATCATCAATAAAACCAGCATTTAAATCAGCATCAATAGCCATCTGTTTACCAGGTAAAGAATCCAAACTAAATCTAGCTTGAACCTCTGCAACTCTACCTGCACCTTTTGTAACAACCATAAAGTTAATAAGGACTAGGATTATAAAGATAATAACCCCAATAACCATATTTCCACCAACAACAAACTCACCAAATGCAGCAATAATGTCACTTACTGCTTCTGGACCATTATGTCCTTCACTTAAAATTGACCTAGTTGTTGCAATATTTAAGGAGAGTCTAAATAGTACTAAAATTAAAAGTAAAGTTGGAAATGTTGATAGATCTGTTGGTTTTTGTACAAAAAGTGAAATTAATAATATAAGAATTGCAGATGTTAGAGATAATATAAGAAAGAAATCTAGAAAACCTTTTGGCAATGGAACGATAATAATCGCCAACATTGCAAAAATAAAGCCTACTAGAACATACTCTTTCCTAAATAATATATCTCTAATATTCATCTAAAATAAAAATCTTTACTATTTTAAGAAGTTAACTAATGACAGTTGATTCATCTTAGATATTGTTGAATAAAGTGCTTGATATGTCATCTCTAATGATTTTGATTCCATAGCAAGTTTTGCCATATCTGCACCATCTGTTTCCTGTATTAAAATATTATAGTGAGTCTCTTGTGTTAAAATTTTATCATATGCTACTTCAAAAACATTATTTCTACCACCAAGTTCACCATGACCAATATTTGTAGCATTATACTGATCTGTTGTTTGACCTAATACAGTTCTTAATGTATCATTTACAAGTGTATCATTTATAATAAAACCTTTTGTACCATCTATTTTTGTAGAGTAACCCTCTAAAGCATTAATAGCTACATTTAAATCATCAAGATAGTTATGCTTTGCTTCAAAAAGCCGACCTTCTGGTTGTGTGGGAACTGCAATTGTGTATGTAGCTTGTACTGCCTGAGATACAACTGTTGCTTCTACCTCAGCAGTAGTTGCGGTAATTGCAATCTCCTCTAAAGGTGAAGTTAAAATACCATTATTATCATACTTTTGAAGTGTAGTTGGTGCCAGTTCATTATCTAGTTTCCATTCATTTCCATCTTCATCTATAACTCTTTCACCTTTTTCAAAAGTTAGATTATTACCAGCTGTTGCACTAGTATTGTTATAAAAAATTACATCATATGCTGTAACTCCTCTATCTCTATAACTTCCTGGCTGAACAGCAATCTCTCTTAAAAATCCATCACCACCAAATTCAACTTTACCATTTAATTCGTAATCAGCATCTTTTACCAAAGTTCTTTCTGTTGTAACAGAACCTGCAAACAGGTATTCACCATCAACTTCTATATTAACTCTATCTATTAAAGTTTCTCTAATACCTTCAAAGTTTGTAGCAACTGCCAACTTATCACTTCTTGCCATACCTGCATTTAAAGATTTTAATAAATCTATTTTTATACTCTCTAAAGCTACTTTAGTTTCAGCTATTGATGTATCAGCAGAATCATTTAATGCTCTAGTTTTTTCAATTTGAAGTTTTAATCCCTCTGTAACTCTTAAATCATCTTCTAAGCTTATTACTCTTGAATGCAGCATAGCATCATCACTACCTTGGTCTAAGACTCTACCAGAAGCCATTTGATAACTTATTCTTTCACTTTGCGTATTTAAATTACCTATATGATATAGCATATTTCTAGATGTATCAATCATTTGTCACCTCCATAAGTGTTTTTACAATTGTATCGTATGTATACAACTCATCCGTACCTTGAGTTAAAAAAGCTTTTATTTTGTCTTTTTTATATAATGCACTATCAAGTTCTTTGTCCATACCCTTTTTGTATGCACCAACTCTAAGCAGCACTTCATTCTCTTTTATTAAAGATAATATCCTTTTTAACTTTAAAAACCTATTATACTGTTCCTTAGAGATAACCTTATCTATTACCCTTGATGCACTTTGTAGAAGATCTATAGGGGGATAAAATCCCTCTTCAGTAAGTTTTCTTGTTAAAACTATATGACCGTCAAGGATTGATCTACTTTGATCTGCAATTGGGTCACTTAAATCATCACCATCAACTAGAACTGTAAAAAAAGCTGTAATAGTACCCTTACTATTTGAACCAGCTCTTTCCATTAGTTGTGGCAATAGTGCAAAAACAGATGGTGGATAACCCCTTTGTGTAGGTGGTTCTCCAGTGCTTAAACCTATCTCTCTTTGTGCCATTGCAAATCTTGTAACAGAATCCATCATAAGTAAAACATCATGACCTTTATCTCTAAAAAACTCTGCAATTGCCATAGCTGTAAATGCTGCATACTTTCTCATCAACGATGACTCATCACTTGTGGCTGTTATAATAACAGTATTTTCAAGATTATTTCCAAGATTATAGTGGATAAACTCTGGAATCTCTCTACCCCTCTCACCTACAAGAGCTATAACTTTTATTTGTGCTTCACAACCTTTTACAATCATCCCCATAAGTGTTGATTTACCTACACCGGAACCTGCAAATATTCCTACTTTTTGCCCTTTTCCACAAGTTAGCATTGAATCAATCGCTTTTACACCTGTAGAAAACCTTTGATCTATAATACCCCTTTCTAGTGGAGATATTGTAGTTTTATTTATCGCTGAGTCCTCTTCAATATTTGTTAATTTACCTGCTCCATCAATTGGATCACCAAGTGCGTTTACAACTCTACCTAAAAGTCCATAACCACATTTTACACTTAGACCCTCTTTTTGTAAGTAAACTTTATCATCAATTTTAAAACCATCAATAAAAGAGAATGGAACCACTGTAAAATTATTTTCTGTTAATGAAGCTACCATACCCAATACGGTATAAAGATGTTGAACTGATTCAATTTTTACAATATCACCAATAGCAACCTCTAATCCATTTGCAACTATATTTGAACTATTTATATTTGTAATTCTTCCAAATGGGATAAATAAGTTATCAGAATCTATACCATTTAAAAGATTATCTAAATCTATCATTATAATTTATCACACATTTTTTTATAATAACTATCAACATCTTTTAAGTTTTTACATTTTTTTATCATTGTTTTATATCTA
>JAYEOQ010000239.1:0-7688 GCA_034723215.1 Campylobacterota bacterium
GAGATATTGGAGAGTGAAAATATTGATGATTTTAAGATTTTAAAAGATTTTATATCAAAAATGAAAAAGTTAGGTGTTAGAATTGCAATCGATGATTTTGGTAGTGGTTATTCAAATTTTTCATATATATTGCAGATGCAACCAGATTTTATAAAAATAGATGGTTCAATTATAAAAAATATAGATAGTTGTAAAAACTCATATAAAATAGCAAAGTCAATTGCACAATTTGCAAGAAGGATAGATGCAAAAACAATAGCAGAGTATATCCATTCAGAAGAGGTGTATAAAAAAGCAAAAAAACTTGGAATTGATGCATTTCAAGGGTTTCATTTTAGTGAACCTGCAAAAACTGTAATAGATATAAATCTAAAGAGGGATAAATAATACAAAATAACTTTTTATTCTTAAAGTGTCTGTTCAAAATTATTTAATATAATATTTTATTTTGTTTTTTTTAGATACACTACCAATTATAATTTATAAAAGGTATTGATGTGACTGACTCTAAAGAGCTATCAAAATTATTAAAAGAGATTAATATATTATATGTAGAAGATGAAGATAGTACAAGAAATACTATATCTGAAATATTAAATAAATTTTCAGATAATGTTAGATTGGCATCTAATGGGCTTGAAGCTTTAGAGATATATAATAACGATTCAATACAATTAATTATAACAGATATTGAGATGCCGGTGATGGATGGTATAAAACTTATTGAAGAGATTAGAAAAAATGATATAGTTACACCTGTAATTATGTTGACAGCATTTACTACAAGTGAATACTTACTTCCAAGTGCAAATTTAAATGTTCAATCTTATATAGTAAAGCCAATAAATCTTAATAAATTAAAAGAAGCTTTATATAAAGCTACAGAATACTTAAACTTAACATCAAATTTATTTTTACATATTACAAAAGAGTTATCGTATGATAAGATAAATGGTGTCCTTATAAGTCATGAAAATCAAGAGGTTCATCTAAATAAAAAAGAGAAAGCTTTAATGAATTTGTTAGTAGAAAATAAAAATAAGCTTGTAACATACTCCCAAATAGAGTATGCTGTTTGGTATCACTTTGATGAGGTTATGACAGATTCTGCATTAAGAACTGTTATAAAAAATTTAAGAAAAAAATCAGATGTAAAATTTATAGATAATATTGCTGGTTTAGGATATAAAATACATACCATAAAATAAATATTACTGTTTTAAAATATTATTTATAACACAAGTTTGACACACTTTTACTATATTATTAGATATATAAAGGGAAGAGATGTCGAATATTAAAGAATTGATAGAATTAGCAGATGGCTTAACTGTACTTTATGTTGAAGATGAAGATGTAGCCAGAGAGGCTGTCTCTACTATTTTAAATACAATTTTTACAAATACATTGGTTGCTTCAAATGGCTTGGATGGTATAAAGTTGGCAAAAAGCAATGAAATTGATATTGTTATTAGTGATATCAATATGCCAAAATGTACTGGGCTTGAGATGGTTGCTAAAATAAGGGAGATATATCCTTCTATCCCTACAATTATGATAACAGCATTGGAAAGCAGTGAAGTTTTTGTAAAATCAATAGATTTGAAAGTAGATAAGTATCTTGTGAAACCGATAAATAGAGATGACTTATTTAAAGCACTTGAAGAGTTGCTCCATCAAATTAAAAGTAATAATAGATATAAAAAACAAGAGGTTTGTATAAGTAAAAATTTGAAAATGATAGCTATATCTAAGCTATTGGATAATATTACACATCAATGGAGACAATCTTTAAGTATTATAAGTACATCAGTTGGTGGTATAATGTTAAATCATGATGCAAAAGTAAGTGATGATAATGTTCAACAACTACTAGCTAGTATAGATACAACTGTTACAAGTATGGATAAAGAGCTTCAAGATATATTATTAGATTTTGAAAAAGAGCATAAAAAAGAGGAGTTTAATTTAGTTCAAGTGATTGATGAAATTTTAGCTAATTTTAATAGTGAATTTAATAAATATAATATAAATATTATATCGGAAGTTGATGATTTAAATGTTTTTATAAATAAAGATTCTTTTATGCAGGTGTTGAATCATATATTAGAAAATTCTATTGATGCTTTACTTTTAAACTCTAATGATAATAAATATATAAAAATAGTTGCAGCAGTAGATGGTAAAAAATTAAAGTTAGATATAATAGATAATGGTGGTGGGATATTAGAGTCTATAAAAGATGAGATATTTGAACCTTATTCAACTACTAAACATCAATATATAGGGACAGGTTTAGGGCTTTATATTGTATATATGCTTACAACTAAGTCATTAGCAGGGGTTATTAGTGGTGATAATATTTTACATAAAGATGATAATTGTGCTAGGTTTAGTATAGTTTTACCTTTATGACACACTAATAACACTATTTTATGATAGTATTTCGTAAGAAGACTTAAGGGGAGTTCTGATGGATAAAAATGATATAAAAGCAAAACTTAAAAATCTAAGTGTTTTATTTGTTGATGATGAAGAGTATGTAGTTGAGATAATGAAAGATATACTACCTGAACTTTTTAAAGAGTCATATTTTGCAAAAAATGGATTAGAGGGTGTATTAAAAGCTAAAGAGAATATGATTGATATTATTATTACAGATTTAAGTATGCCTAAAATGAATGGTATAAATATGGTAAAAGAGATAAGACAATTTAATAAAGATGTAAAAGTTGTCTGTGTAAGTGGACATAATGAGTTGGAGTTTACTAAAAAAGCCAGAGAGTTAAACAGTGCATTTATAATCAAACCTATAAGTTCAGGTGAATTGTTTAAAGCACTTGGAGAGCTATTGTAGTTATGAATATTGAATTACTTAAACAATCATCAATTTTGTATGTAGAGGATGATCTATCTGTCTCATCTGTTTTTTGTGCTATTTTGGAATCATCTTTTAAGAAAATATATGCAGCTAGTAATGGTGCTGAGGGTTTAGAGTTTTATTTAAAATATAAAGATAAAATTGATGTTATTGTGACAGATTTAAATATGCCAAAAGTTAGTGGTATAGAGATGATAAAAAGAATAAGAGAGATAAGTTATGATGTTCCTATTATTATCACTAGTGCATTTGGTGATGAACGATCACTTAAACAGATTGTAAATTTGGGAGTTGATGGTTTTTTAAATAAGCCTTTGGTTTTAGATGATTTATTAAAAATAATTGAGCGTGTGTTAAAGCCAATTTTTTATCAAAAAGAGTTACAAAAAAAAGATGCATTGATTTTTCAACAAGCAAAACTAGCAGCTATTGGTGAGATGATAGGTAATATTGCTCATCAATGGAGACAACCTTTAAACTCTATTGGTGTTACTATGATGAAGTTAGAATTTAATAATGAAAATGATACCCTAACAAAAGAGATAGTTTCAGATTCAATAGATAAAACAAATTCTATTATAGGTCATATGTCAAAAACAATTGATGATTTTAGGAACTTTTTTTCACCAACTAAGGAGAAAAAAGAGTTTTTAATAAGAGACAATATTCAAAGTATGTTATCTTTGGTACTTCCACAACTTGCTAATCATAATATTGATATTACAGTTAATGGAGATAGAGATATTAAGATATTTGGATATGAAAACGAACTAAAACAAGTTTTAATAAATATAGTAAGTAATGCAAAAGATGCCATAGTAAATAGTTGTATGGAGTTTGATGGTGTTATAAAAATTGATATAGAAACAAAAACTAATAATTTGATTGTTAATATTTCAGATAATGCAGGTGGTATCCCAATTGAAGTATTCGATAAGGTTTTTGAACCCTATTTTACAACAAAGTTTAAATCACAAGGTACTGGACTTGGTTTATATATGTCAAAAGTTATAATAGAAAAAAATATGAAAGGTACACTTACTGTTCACAACAATGAAGAGGGTGCTATTTTTACAATCATACTCCCACTATCTTAAGCAAGTTCTTCTGAAACTTGTAAATTTAAAACTAAGCACACAATTTTAACACAAAAAAATCTTACAATTTCTTTATATTATTCCTAAAGGGGTTTTTATGGATATTAAGACATTAGGAAAGGTTGAGAAGTTTACTACTCAATCTCAGAGAGGCTTTGCTAGATTGACATTGGCTTTGATATTTATATTGGTTGTATTTACTTGGAGTTATGTTTCTCATGGGGATGTTCCAAATAATACATTTTTAATTATTGGTGCTGTATTTGGGGCTTATATGGCTATGAATATTGGTGCTAATGATGTTGCTAACAATGTAGGACCTGCTGTTGGATCTAAAGCATTAACAATATTTTGGGCGATTATAATTGCTGCTATATTTGAAGCATCTGGTGCTTTTATAGCTGGTGGTGATGTTGTTAAAACTATTAAAAAAGGGATAATAGACCCAGCTTTAATTGCTGACCCTCAAATATTTATCTGGGCTATGACAGCTTCACTTCTAAGTGCGGCTTTATGGTTGAACTTTGCAACTTCGGTTGGAGCACCTGTATCAACAACACACTCAATTGTTGGTGGTGTTATGGGTTCTGGTATTGCAGCTGCTGGTTTTGCAATAGTTGATTGGGGTACTATGGCAAAGATAGCTTCTAGTTGGGTTATATCACCAGTTTTAGGTGGAGTTATAGCAGCGGCTTTTTTATACTTCATCAAAAGAAATATTGTTTTTAAAGAGGATATGATGACAAATGCGAAAAAGTTTGTACCTATTCTTATAGCTGTAATGGTATGGGTTTTTGCTACTTATTTGATGCTAAAAGGTGTTAAAAAGCTTATAAAAGTTGATTTTATTACTGCGTTGGCTGTTGGTTTAGCTATAGCAGGGGTTGTTTATTATTATGTAAAGCCTATTATTTCAAAAGCTACAGAAACTCTTGATAATAGTAGAGATAGTGTAAATACACTATTTACTATACCTCTTATTTTCTCAGCAGCACTACTTAGTTTTGCTCATGGTGCAAATGATGTAGCAAATGCAATTGGACCATTGGCAGCTATAAACGATGCAGTTATTGGTGGTGGAATATCTTCAAAAGTTGAGATACCTTTTTGGATTATGGCAGTTGGGGCAATTGGTTTAACACTTGGTCTTGCTCTGTATGGACCAAAGCTTATAAAAACTGTTGGGTCGGAGATAACAGAACTTGATCAAATGAGGGCATTTTGTATCGCTATGGCTGCTGCTATTACAGTTATTATAGCTTCACAGTTGGGACTTCCTGTATCATCTACACATATTGCTATTGGTGGTGTATATTTGGTATTGGATTTTTAAGAGAATATTTGGACTCAAGTGAGTCTAATTATATCAAAATGGTTCGTGAAAAATTTAAGAAAAATAAAAAAGAGATTGAGGAGTATGAAGCTGAACTTCAAACTTTAGAGTCTAATGAAAAAAAGAATAAACAGACATATGAAAGACTTGTTGAGTTATATAAACTCATCGAGCAACGACAAGAGTTACTTAAAGAGGAAAAAAAGGATTTTAAAGATGCAAAAAGGATACAATATGTAAAGAGAGATGCGATTAAAAAAATTGTCGCTGCTTGGGTTATTACTGTACCTGCTGCTGCTATTTTAAGTGCGGGGATATTTTTCATGATTAAAGGTATCATGATTGGCTAAAAGGGGAAAATAATGAAAATAAAATATGCGGGTCCAAGAGCGACCATATCTCACCATGGAATTGAGTTTAAAGATGGAAAAGAGGACAAGTATGTTTATTTGATGATTGGAGTTCAGATACTACAAGCTATTGATAAAGATTATGATAATAATAAATCTTATAGCTATGATTTAAGTACAAAAAGGCTTTCAGATGATGAGATGTTAAGTGTGATGGAAAAATACGAGCCACAATTACATATTGAAGTTGAAGATGAAGCTAACAGTTATGAAAAACATATAGATGAAGAGATAGAAAAAGTAAACCAAAATAGGGTTCTCAGTAGTATTGAAAAACAAATTTGGATAAAAAACATTGAGGTTATGAGAGAGTATAGGAAACAAAGAGCAGTAAATAAAATCTATTATATGCACTGTATTAAAAATTTGAAAGATGTTATACAAAGGGAGAAAATAAAAGAGGTAAATACACCGTTTTATGAAAAATATTGGCATGTATTACAAACTCTTCAAGGTACTCTAGAAGAGGGTAGATATTCTGTAAAAACAGATTTAATAGTTCAGTCAAATCATAATGATCAGATGATGGCAAAATTAACAATAGGAGTTTAAGATGTTTAGAAAATCTTTTTATCCTCTGTTTTTATTGTCAGTAGCATATCTGTTATTTTCTAGTAATGATGCAAAAATGATTATAGCAGGGATTGCTATATTTTTAATTGGTATGGTTTTTATGGAGGATGGTTTTAAACTATTTAGTGGTGGTATGCTTGAAAAAGTTTTAGAAAGAAGTACAAAAACAGTTCCTAAGGCTATAGGTACTGGATTTATTGCAACTGCTATTGTTCAAAGTTCATCTTTACTTACTATTATAGTAATATCATTTCTAAGTGCTGAACTTATCTCACTTAGTGGTGCTATTGGTGTAATATTTGGTTCAAACATTGGTACAACAACTACTGCATGGATTGTTTCTGCATTTGGTGTAAAAATAAAAATTGCTCACTATGCTATGCCTATGCTTATTTTTGGTGTTATTTTTAGATTTAATAAAAATAAAACATATCAAGGTTTAGGAAATGTTTTAGTTGGTTTAGGTTTTGTATTTCTAGGTATTGGATATATGAAAGAGGGATTTGAAACTATGAAAGCTGGGCTAGATTTAGCTCAATTTGCAATGACAGGATACCTTGGAGTTTTAGTATATATTTTAATAGGTGCAATTGCCACAATTGTAATTCAATCAAGCAGTGCAACAATGGCACTTATTATTACAGCACTAGCAACTGGACAAATAGAATATACAAATGCCTTAGCACTTGCAATTGGTGCAAATATAGGTACAACTGTAACTGCTATTATAGGTTCTATATCTTCAAATGCAAATGGGAAGAGACTGGCAGTTGCACATTTTATTTTTAATATGGTTACAGGTTTTATAGCTATTGTATTTTTATATCAACTTGCAGATATTGTTGATGTAGTAAGTGCTAGTATTGGTATAGGTGGTGAAGATTATGCTATGAAACTAGCTCTATTTCATACTATTTTTAATATTATAGGTGTTTTAGCTGTATCACCTTTTACAGGTAAACTTGTGGTTTTCCTAAAAGGTTTATTTCAGCAGGAACAAAAAGATATATCAAGAGCAAAATATTTAGATGATGTAGTTATGTCTGTACCTAATGCTGCAATTAGTGCTTTGAAAAAAGAGATAACTCATATGTATGATAACTCTACAGAGGTTTTATCTCATGCACTATTGCTACATAGGCATACTTTTATAGGGATGGGTGATGAGATAAGCAGTGTTGTTGAATCATCAGTAAAACATATTGATCTGAATATTGATGATTTTTATGAAAAAAAGATAAAATCTTTATATAGTGATATAATAAGCTATGCAACACTTTCTCAAACTGATATGAATGATGAAGATAAGAGTGAGATATATTATTTAAAGATCGCTTGTAGAGATATTGTTGAATCGATTAAAGAGGTAAGAGAGTTACAAAAAAATATTAATA
>JAYEOQ010000240.1:0-28897 GCA_034723215.1 Campylobacterota bacterium
ACTTGGTATGACAAAATCAGAAACCATAAAAGATATTGTTTTACCATCTGCTTTGCCAGGGATTATCTCTGCATCGCTACTTGGTATGTCAAAAGCTTTAGGTGAAACTATGATTGTTGTTATGGCGGCAGGTATGAACGCAAATAAATTCTCAATCAATCCACTTGAAGATATGACAACAGTAACAGTACAAATAGTTACAGCACTTACTGGAGATTTTGAGTTCAATTCTCCTGATACATTAAGTGCTTTTGCTTTAGGTTTAGTTCTGTTTGTAGTGACTTTAATTTTAAATATTGTATCTGTTATGCTTATACGAAAATTTAAAGAAAAATACAAAATATCAACTTTATAAAGGGAAAAAATGGCAAAAAAGAAAAATAAATTTTATGATCCATCTTTAGCAAAAAGACATGCTAAGGATAAGATATTTAAAGCTCTTGCTATTGGGGCATTGTTGTTATCATTATCATTTTTAGCGATATTTTTAACAGATATGGTTGTAAAAGGTTCAAGTGCTGTAAAACAAACATATATACAAGTTGAAGTTACTTATAACGATACAACTATAAAAAGTTCAAGAAAAGCAATAGATAGAAAATATAGAAAGCTTGTAAGTCGTGCATGGTTAAGAGAGATACCAAAACATATAAAGGCAAATCCAGAGTATATGAATACTACTAGATTAGTGTGGGCATTGGCTGATGATCAAGTTGATATGTATATGAAAGAGTATTACTATAAACTAAAAAGTAAAGATTTAAAAACTTTACAAGTGATGATTGAGAATAATAGAGTTGAAAAAAGATTTAATACTATCTTTTTTACAAGAGGTGATAGTAAGATACCTGAATTTTCAGGGATATTATCTTCTGCAATTGGTACAATTTTTACACTTCTTGTAACTATGGCAGTAGCATTTCCAATAGGAGTTGCTACAGCTGTTTATCTTGAGGAGTTTGCAAATCAAGATTCAAAATGGTCACAAATAATAGAGATAAATATAAATAATCTTGCAGCAATACCATCTATACTATTTGGTCTTTTAGGACTAGCAATATTTATAAATCTATTTGGATTTCCACGAAGTTCTGCTTTAGTTGGTGGGCTTACACTTGCACTTATGACATTGCCTATTATAGTTGTAACTTCTCGAGCAGCACTTAGAAGTGTACCTGCGAGTATTAGACAAGCTGGTTATGGACTGGGACTTACAAAAGTTCAAGTAGTGAGAGATCATGTGATACCTTTAGCATTTCCTGGGATTATGACAGGTAGTATCATAGGTCTTGCACAAGCTATGGGGGAAACTGCACCTTTAATTATCGTTGGGATGATTGCATTTATCCCAGATGCTCCTAGTTCTATAATGGATGCAGCTACTGTTATGCCAGCACAAATATTTACATGGGCAGGGATGCCAGAGCGAGCATATATTGAGCGAACAGCAGCAGGGATACTGGTACTTTTAACGGTACTTATTTCACTTAATGCTTTTGCAGTTTATTTAAGAAAGAAATTTGAGGTTAAATGGTAACAACATGATAAAGAGAATAAAAAAATTATTGAAAATAAAATCTTCTGATGAAAAAAAGAAAGAAAAGTATATTCTGATGTTAAATAAGTTTGATGAAAAGATAAAAATACTAGAGAAAAAAGATGATCAAGAGTCAATAGAAAAACTACTTATTCTAAAACAATTAGGAAAAAAACTAAATAAAAAGTTAGTAAAATGGAGTGAAGATGGGAAAAAATAAAAGTAAAATAGTAGTAAAAGATTTAAATCTTTGGTACGGTAGCAAACAAGCTTTACATGGTCTTGATATAGAGCTATATAAAAATCAAATAACAGCACTAATAGGACCATCTGGTTGTGGTAAATCTACATTTTTAAGATGTTTGAATCGTATGAATGATTTAGTTAGTTCTGCAAAAATAGAGGGTGAAGTTATAATTGATGGTGAAAATATCTATAACAGTGACATAGATGAAGTTAGTGTTAGAAAAAGAGTAGGTATGGTTTTTCAACAACCAAATCCATTTCCTAAATCTATCTATGACAATGTTGCTTATGCACCTTTAAAACATGGTATTGTAAAAAAAGGTAAAGAGTGTGACGAGTTAGTTGAAAAGTCATTAAAAAGTGCTGGTATTTGGGATGAAGTAAAAGATATACTTGACCAACCAGGAACTGGACTAAGTGGTGGACAACAACAAAGACTTTGTATAGCAAGAACTATTGCAGTTAAACCTGATGTGATACTTATGGATGAGCCAACATCAGCACTTGACCCAATATCAACTGAAAAAATTGAAGCACTTATGCTTGAACTCAAAAAAGACTACACAATAGTAACAGTTACTCACAATATGCAACAAGCAGCAAGAATAGCAGATATGACGGCATTCTTTCATCTTGGAGATTTAATAGAGTATGATGAGACTGAGAAGATATTTTTAAATCCAAAAGAGAAAAAAACAGAAGATTATATCACAGGGAGATTCGGATAATGTTAGCAAACTATGAAGAGAAATTAAATGAGATAAAGCAGAGTATCACAGATATTGGAACAGGGTTAGTTAAATCAAACACCCTAATTTTAGAAGCCTTAAAAGGGTGTGAACAAGATAAGTTTAATGAAGCAAAAATTTATATTAAGAATGTAAGTAAAAAAACAAGTGATATAGATAATAATATTATTACGACATTAGCTCTACATTCACCAGAAGCAAGAGATTTAAGAAATATGGTTTCATATTTAAAAATCACAAATGAGCTTTTAAGAGCATCTACAAATACTAGAAGTTTTATAAAAGATTTTGCTGATGTTTGTGGAGAAGTTGATATAAATACTATAAATGAGTATGCAATACCTATGCAAAAATCAACAGTAGAAGCTTTGGAAAATACTTTACAAATGATTAATATTGATTGTGTTGATGAGACTCAAGATTGTTTTAACAAAGTTTTAATAGCAGAGAATAAAACAGATGACTTGTATGAGATGATTGAAACTGATCTATTAAAACAATCAAATGATATAGGAAATTTTACACAATTTCATAAAATGTTATCTGCTCTTAGAAAAAGTGAAAAGATAGCAGATAGAGCTATGAGTATCGCATCACTTTTATTATTTGCAAAAGTAGGTGGGGATATACATCAAGTATAAATCCTACAAGAGAGGGTATGGTATAATAAGATATGAACACAATACTAGTAGTAGAAGATGAACAAGATATTTTAGATTTGATTGAATATACATTAACAAAAGAGGGGTATGATATAATCGGCTGTTTAGATACATCAAATGTAGAAGCTATTTTAGATGAGGAGGATGTATCTCTTATCTTGATGGATAGAAACTTGCAAAATACAGAGGGTTCTATTTTTATACAATCTCTTCGATTAAAGGGGTACTTAAATCCTGTAGTTTACTTAACTGCTAAAGATAAAGATGAGGATATTTTAGAAGGTTTTAGTAGAGGTGGAGATGATTATATCACTAAACCTTTTAATTTGGATGTTTTAAAAGCTAGAGTAAAAGCTTTGATAAAACGAACATCAAAAGATATAGAACAGTTAAAAGTACGAGATATTATATATCAAGCATCAAATAAAAAGTTTTTTATAAATAATAAAGAGATTAGCTTAACACAGCTTGATCACGATCTACTTCTTGAGTTTATTAAAAATAAAAATATTTTACTTACAAGAGATACTTTACTTGACAATGTTTGGGAAAATTATAGTGATGTAAAACCAAAAACTGTGAATGTTGCTATTAAAAGACTTAAAGAGAAGATTGATCCTGATGGAACAAAGGGGTATATCAAATCAGTTCGTGGGGAGGGGTATATTTTTGCGTAAACTTCATGATATATTTTTTCGTAAATTTATAATTTTATTTACAATTAATTTTATTGGTTTAGGTTTGATTTTTTATTTTTGGATAAAAGATATTTATATAGAACAAACTAAAATTGATCTACTTAACAATATAGATATAGTATCTCTTCAAATAAATACTTTACAAGATGTAGATTATTTGGCAAAAAAGATTAAAAAAACTATAGGATTAAGGGTAACAATTATAGCAAGTGATGGTACGGTGCTTGGTGAAAGTGATAAGGACTTTACTACAATGGATAACCATCTAAATAGAGCGGAGGTGATTCAGTCTAAATATCAAGAGTATGGTTCAATAACTAGATACTCAAATACTATTAAAAAAGAGCTACTTTATGTATCTAAAAAATTTACAGTTAATAACTATGATTACTATATTAGAATGGCAAGGGATATTCAACTAATAAATGAACAATTTATATCACTTTCTATTAAAATAGGTCTACTATTTTTTATTTTTATTGCTGTTACATTTTGGGTTGCTATAAATATAAGTAGAAGGGTAGAAGGTGAAACAAATAAGATTTTAAATTTTTTAAGTAATCTAATTAAGCAAAATAAAGAGTTTAAGATAGAGTCTTCATATTCCGTAGAGTTCTATAAAATCACTAAACTTCTCACAAGAATATCAAAAATCTTATTAAAAAAAGATAAACAAAAATTAAAATATACATCAAAATTAAAATTAGCAAATCAACAAAAAGATGATATTATATCTGCTATATCACATGAGTTTAAAAACCCAATAGCAGTTATAAGTGGATATACTCAAACACTTATTGAAGATAAAGATATAAATCCAAATATCAGAGCCAGATTTTTGGATAAAATTTCATCTAATTCAATAAAATTAACAAATATGATAGATAGACTAAGGTTATCTATAAAACTTGAAGAGGGTAAGCAACCATCAAGTTTTAAAAATTGTAATATTTTAACTTTAACAAAAGAGATTATTGAGGATTTAAAACTAACTTATAAATCAAGAGAAATAGAATTAATTGCAACTGATTTAAATCTTGAAGTTGATGAGACAATGTTTGGTATAGCTGTTACAAATCTAATTGAAAATGCTTTAAAATATTCACAAGATAGTGTAAAAGTAGAATTAACTGATAAGTCATTAAATATAATAGATAGTGGAATTGGTATCAAACAAAGTGATATCTCAAAAATAACAGATAAATTTTACAGAGTATCAAGCAATGGATGGAACAACTCTTTGGGTGTTGGTCTTTATTTGGTTAAAAATATAGTAGAGTTACATAAATTTAAACTAAAAATTAGTAGTAAAGAAAATATAGGTTCTAGTTTTAAAATATTATTTTCCAAATAGTTTATATAAATTTGAATATTAGCTAATTTAGTATATAATCCAGTTCATAAATATAAAGACAAATGGATTATTTACAATAATGGAAAAAGAAGAGTTTGAGAAACTAAATTTAAATTTAGATAAACAGTTTTATAAAAGATGTGATAACTTTATAAAACTACTACAACAATGGGGTAAAGTACACAATTTAACAGCATCTTTAAAGTATGAAGAGATAGAGGCAAATATTTTAGATTCTGTTTACCCTTTATCATTTATAGATGATTTCAATTCATTCGCAGATGTGGGAACTGGTGCAGGATACCCTGGTATGTTACTTGCAATTGCTCGACCTGATGTAAAAGCTGTCTTAATAGAGCCTCGTGCAAAAAGAGTTGCTTTTTTAAACTTTGTGAAAAGTGCTTTAAAACTAGAAAATGTTGAAGTTTTACAAAGTAGGGTAGAGGATTTAGATTATCAGGAGTTTGACATGATTACAAGTCGTGCTGTTTCTAATACCTCTTTACTTTTAGATTTAACCTCAAATATAAGTGACAACAACACTGCATATCTATTTTATAAAGGTAGTTTATGTGATACAGAGATAAAAGAAGCACAACTACAAAACTATGAGGTTAAAAAAGTTGGTATGCATAGAAATTATCTATATATAAATAAAAAAGGTTTAATAGATGGGAATTAAGTTATTAGCTGTTATTGCCGTACTATTTTTAGTTTATTTAGTATTTTTCAAGAGAAATAGAGAAAAAAATATTAAAGATTCTAAAAAATTTGATGAGATAACAGATACTATGGTTGAGTGTCCAACTTGTGGTACATTTATATCAAAAGATGATGCAATACTAAGTAATGGAAAATATTTCTGTTCAAAAGAGTGTTTGAACCACTAAGTATAAAGGTAAGATAGTGATAATAATAGGCGATAAATATATACCTTATGAAAATATATCTAAAATAGATACTATTGATGATATTAAATTATCAAAACCAAATAGAACAATATGGTTTAATTTTGATAAAAATATTATGCAATATTGTATGCAAAATGATATAAGCTATGCAGTTGCTATTAACTCTATTAAAGAATCAGTCTATGCGAATAGTTTAGATGCAAAATATATTTTACCATCAAATAATATTTTAGAATCAATACAAAAAATTGCAGAGAACTATATGTTTGATAGTAAAATATTAGCAGTTATAAAAGATGAAAATGAGATAGAAGATATTGCACTTAAACAGATTGATGGTGTGATATTTAAACAAATAATGGATACAAATAATGGATAATATTTACGCTTTAAATATTGAAAGGGCTGTATTAAGTTCAATTCTATTTGATCACGATGTGATTGAAGATATTTTAGGGGTACTTAAACCTGGCGATTTTTATCTCCCTGCTCATCAAAAAGTATTTGAAGTTATGGAAGCTTTAAATCATGCCAATATGCCTATAGATGAAGATTTTATACGAAAAAGAGTTGATAGTAAAGAGGTAAGTGATTCTATACTTATTGAGATACTTTCAGCTAATCCTATTTCAAATACTATGGCTTATGTTAAAGAGATAAAAGATGGTGCGATTAAAAGGGAGCTTACATCTTTAGCAACATCTATTAAAAAAATGACTCTTGAGGATGAGATAACAGCTCAAGAAGCTGTAGATAAGGTTCAAAATGAGCTTTATCATATCACTTCAGATAGTAGTAGTAGCGAACTTAAAGATATGTCTACAATTATTGAAGCTACAAGAGAATATATTAGAAAAATGCAAGAGAGAGGGGTGAGTTATCTTACAGGTCAAACTACAGGGTTTTATGCTTTAGATAAAAAAACTACAGGATTTAACCCTGGGGATTTGGTGATAATTGCAGCAAGACCTGCTATGGGTAAAACTGCTCTTGTTTTAAATACAACATTACAAAATCTTGAAAAAGGTGATGGTGTAATTTTCTTCTCTCTTGAGATGCCTGAGACTCAACTTATGACAAGGTTACTAAGTATAAAAACAGGTGTCCCATTACAAAATGTAAGAAAAGGTGAACTAGACCCAAATCAAGCTAAACTAATAGAGGATGCTTTTCAAGATCTAAATACAAAAAAACTTTTTGTAGATGATAATGGTAGTTTAAATATCAATCAACTAAGAGCAAGAGTTAGAAAAATTGCACAAGTTGAAGAGAACAATATCAAAATAGTAATTATCGATTATCTTCAACTTATGTCTGGAACTGGTGGGACTGATAGACGACTTACTGTTGATGAGATTAGTAGGGGATTAAAACTACTTGCAAGAGAGATAAAAGTTCCTATTGTTGCACTTTCTCAGTTAAATAGGGGATTAGAGAGTCGTCCAGATAAGAGACCTATGTTAAGTGATATTAGAGAGTCTGGTGCTATTGAGCAAGATGCAGATATTATTATGTTTGTTTATCGTGATGATATATATAAAGAGAGAGATGAACAAAGAAAAGAGAAAGAGGCAGCTGATAAGGGTGAAACATATAAAAGTGCATTTATAGATAAACCTATAGAGGAGGCGGAACTTATTATTGGTAAACAGAGAAATGGTGCAATAGGGACTGTGAAACTTGACTTTCATAAAGAGCTTACAAAGTTTATTGATAAGGAGAGTCCATACTCTGCACCACCTGAAATAACAAGTTTTGAATCGGTTGGTGCTGTAGATGTTCCAACAGATGTAAATGTAGCACATGAAATGATACCTTCACCTATGGATGATATCAATGTTGATATCCCAGATATATTTTAGGTTAGATTATAAAGTTAAATCTTTTATAATTTGCTCTTTAAATATTTCAAGTTTTCGCAAATCATCTTTATTTTCAATACCATCAGTTAATTTATTAAGGTTTTTTAACATTGGTTGAAACTTCTCTCTAGCACCTTTTAATATTTTTTTATCACTAGTAATTATTGTTGATCGTCTTAAAAACTCTGTTACCATAGATCTATTTCCTAAGAGTGCTGCATAAGTTATAGGGAGTATATTAAAATCATCTGATATATTTTGAATATTTTTCTCCACCCCGTATACTAACTTTAATAATTCAATATTATTACCCCAAACACAAGAGTGGATTATGGTTCTACCAAGGTTATCAACAGAGCTGTAATCATACCTAGTAACCTCTATAAGTTTTCTAAATAGTTTTAGATTGCAATTATGAATTAACGCAATTTTTGTATAAATTGTTTGTCCATGTTTATTAACAGATTTTATATCTGCATTATTAAACAATAAAAAAACTAAATTTTCTCGAAAACTATCTAAGTATTCATTTTTTCTAAATATATTAAGAACATATTCATAAAATATATTATGACCATTGGAGTTTTTTGCATTTATATCTAAACCATGTTGAAGATATAATTTACAAGTTTGAGTATCTCCATATATAAATGGTTTAAAAAAAAGTGGATCCCCTGCTGAATCCAAGTAGTTAAAGTCAAAATTTTTCATATGAAGTAACTCTTTAAGCAATAACATATAGTTACCAGAAAAACTAATTTGGTTTAGTATTTTTTGATTTTTTAATTCTTTTAAGTTATGTATATGTAAGATTATATTATTTAATAATTCTGGTACTGTCTCATTGTGTTTATTTTTAAGGGTTGGATCTGCATCATACTGTAATAATAATATTATTATATCAAGATTTTCAATCCCTTTTAATATCGCAATTGATAGTGCCGTTTCATGAAAATTATTCTTATGATTTACATTGATACCGTTTCCAAGAAGAAATGCACACCCCTCTATATCCTGTGCTCTTACCATATCAAATAGTGCTGTTTCATTCTTTTTATTTATTGCATTTGTATCTAAACCGTGTTTTATAAGTGTTTTTGCAACCTCTTTTAATCCAGCTCTTCTATCTGATTCACTTTTAGATAGTTTTGAAAATGAAAACATAACCTCCATCATAATTGAGTTTTTACTAGCTGTTTTTAATTTTAAGTCACCACCATACTTAAGCGCTACATTTAACATAGCATCACCAACATCACCTCTTAGTGCAACCTCTTTTAAATAATTATCACCTTGTGAATTATCAATTGTAGGATCAGCACCATGTTCTAGTAGTTTTTTTGCTAAATCATCATCATCTCTTACTTTTTTATCATGTAAAATTGTATCTCCATTAGAGTCAATAATATTTAAATCGACACCATCTTTTGAAATAATATTATCAATCATATTATCATCACCATAAGCAATAGCATCAAATACAACATTTCTATTATTGTTATCTCTGATATTTAAATCTATTGAATTTTCTATAAGTAGTTGAGCTACATCATTATTTCCTAAAATAATTGCATCTTGTAAAAGTGATCTCCCATGCTCATCAACTTGATTTATATCTTCATTTGCATACTCTATAATTGTTTTAATTACTGATAAATTACCTTTTTCAACAGCAATTCTCATTGTTGATATATTATTTTTATTTTTTATAGATAGACTTACCCCTTGTTTTATAAGCCAATTTGCCGCTCTATATCTATTGTTTTTTAAACATACATGTAAAAGTGTATTTCCATTTTGATTAGTTTCATCTAAATTAACTTTTTTATTTTCAATTATCAAGTCAGCATTTGAGGGATTAAATGTATCACTCAATAACTCATTTTCAAGTTTTTCTATTGTAATGTTTGTATTTTTAAATAGTTTTGTAATCATAATAATTATTATATCTAAATTTAGCATATATTTGATAAAATAGATAAATTTAGAAGGATATAGAGTTGGCAAAATATATATTATTTGATACAGAAACAACAGGTGCAAGTACAGAAGATAGAATTATACAAATTGGTGGTATGGTAATAAGTACTAAGACTGATATTGATGTTTTTGATGAATTGTGTAGTACTGTGTTGCCTATAAAAATTGAAGCTATGGAGGTGCATAATATTACACCTAATTTAATAGAAAATAAACCACCATTTATCCAAACAAATTTTTATAATAAAATTTTAGAATTAAATAATAAATCAAACTATTTAATTGCACATAATATAAACTTTGATTTAGGGATGTTAGAGAAAGAGGGTTTTGTAAATCAATATACTTTATTAGATACTTTAAGATGTGCAAAGCATCTATACGCAGAGTTACCTTATCATAGATTACAATATATTAGATATGCTCTTGAGTTGTATAAAATAGAACAAAAAGAGGCAGATGATTTAAATATAAAAATAAAAGCACATGATGCTATTGGTGATGTTTTGGTTATGAAACTATTTTTGAGAGAATTAGTAAAAAAGTGTGCTTTAGTTTACCCAGACTATAATCCAATGGAAAAGCTAGCAGAACTTACACTAACACCAGTACTTATTAAAACTTTTAAATTTGGTAAATATAAAGGTGAAGATATAGCTTCAGTTGCTACTAAAGATGCTGGTTATTTACAATGGATGAGAAATAATATGGCTGATTTGGATGAGGATATGAAGTATACAATTGATAAAGCTTTAGAATAAGGCTAAAAACAACCAAAAATTAAATAATATAAATAAAGTATTTAATAAAATAAACCCTTTTTTATTAAATATTGAATAAAAACTGACAGATATATATGTTATAAAAAACCATAAGGGTGTGAATTTATCTATAACTTTTATATCTTGTTGTAGTAGTTGTAAAAGTATATTGTCAAATAATCCACCAGAGTTTATCAAGTGTAAAAAAGCAGCTAACGGATAAAATATTGTAAATAAAACTGTTACAATAGGTGAGTATAATTGCTCTATTGCAGTTGTCCCAAAAAAGTAGTGGGTTACTGGGTTTATTGCTCCGTATATCCAAAAATTAAATAGTATAAATTGTAGGTATTTGTTTAAATTTTTAAAATACTTTATAAATAAAAATATATAAAATACACCTGAAACACTAAACCAAAGTGATAGTGAAAAAAGGAGTTTTGGAAATAGAGCGATTATTAAACAAACTATGATAAAAAGAGTTTCAAATGATAAAAGTTTTATATTATTTCGTAAAAGAAAAATACCAAAAATAAACATACAAAAAGCTCTTAAAAGTGATGGTACTAAATCTACAAAAATCAAATAACTAAACATAGCAACAATTGTAATCAAAACTATATCATATCTTTTATTTCTAAATGATAGATACCTTTGATGAATTGGTTTATATATAATGTTAACAATAAAATATAAAACTAAAGAGATAACTCCTAGATGAAAACCAGATATAGCAATAAGATGAGACAGACCATAAGAGGCACAAATATCTCTTAACTCTGTGTTAAGTGGTATAGCTAAAAATAGTGCAGAATATAATGAAGATAGATAACTATTTTGTGAATTATTATGTTGTAATCTTATCTTATTATAAATATTTTGTTTAATGCCGTTAGTATCTTCTAGTAACTCTATATTAAAGTTTTTAGTATAAAATCCTTTTAAATATTCATAAAAATTTATATCTTTTGTTACTAAATATAGATTTATATTTTGAAGTTTATATAAATTATTTTCTTTAGAAGTTGAACTAAAACAGATAAAGTTTGTAGTTTGTAATTTTATAACATCATAGTTTGACTTATGATAAATATTTAAAATAGTTGCATCTATTTTAAATACCTCTTCATCTTTAAACTCTTTAAAGTTTAAATAGTTAAGATAGATATTGACTAAGAAAATTGATAAAAGAGCAAAGAAAAAATATCCTCGTTCTTTATTGTTTTTAAATAGTGGTAGCGGCTCCAATCTATTTAAATATCATCTATGTTAATGATGATGTTTGATATAGATTCATCAATCCATTATAAAAGTCCTCACTTTTAAACTCATCAATAACACCAGATGAAGTTGATAAGTTTTGATAAATACCTTTTAGTAACTGTTTTCTTTCTGGGTATAAGTCACTTAATATTATAGAGGATACCTCTTTTCTCATTAAGATTGCAGGTGGAATTATACCTAATCTAAATAGTTCCATAATTGAATTATTGTGGTATTTGACATGATGGTGTCTACCGTGTGGACAAGCATTTGTACTTACTAGTGTTGTACACTTATCACAATAAACAAACTCACTCATAATTTCAATCTCTAAATTTATCTTCTCAAGTGTATCAACAATAGATATAAGTTTTTTATCTTCCCAATAAGCACCAAGTCCAGCATGGTTTTGCCCAATAATTAGTTTTGTTGCACCATAATTTCTTGATACTATTGAATTTAAAGTTAACTCATTAAGTCCACCAAAGATATATGTGTTTTCCAAGGGTATTAGAAGAACCTTATCTTTTGGCAAATAGTTATCAACAAAAAATTGTAGTGTTTTATATCTTGTATTATAACTTAACTCATCATCTTTATATGGTTTTTGTAAAAATATTATAAGTAAATCACACTTAACAAGTGCAGTTCTCATAAGTCTTTCATGTACTCTATGAAATGGTTTACCAGATAATACAACAGATGTAATATCTTTAGCATTAAGATTATCAATTGTAGTATTTATTTGTTTGATATATCGATTTATATCTGTAAATTCAATAGTGTATTCACCACAAATAGCTAAATCACCTAATCTTTTATATGTATCTTTTACACCTGGGTGTTCTGGGTTGTTTGTCCCATATATTTTTTGTATTCTCTCATCTTTGTTTATCTCAAATACTTCATCAACAATAATATATCCACAAATTTTATTCTCACAAACAAAAGTTAGCTTTTCACCTTGTTTACAGTTTTTTAATACTTCATGATTTATTTTTCCAGATGGTGCCAAAATAAAAGAGAATGGGAAAATACAATTTTTAAACTTTGCATTTTTATTTACATCAATAGACTCTTTTTTATTCATTAAGGTAGTCACTGGTTTAAGTAAACCATCTCTTGCCATGGCAAGTGTTGCTACAGCCTCTTTATCTATATAAAGTAATTTTTCTAAATTTTCCACATTATTATCCTATAGTATTAGTAATCTCTTTTTTTTCTCATTCTTGTAAGCTCTTTTTGAACTGATATATTGATAGATTCATCTGGATCAAAATTTAATGAGTTGTTTCTATCATCATAATCCACACTATTTAAAACTATCTTAATAGCTTCCATTCTAGCTTTATGTTTGTCGTTACTTCTTACAATATTCCAAGGGGCACTTCTTGAGTGAGTTAGTTTTAACATCTCATATTTCTTTTCACTAAACTCTTCCCATAAATCTTGTGCTTGAAGGTCTACCTCACTTAATTTCCATTGCTTTAAGGGACTTGTTCTTCTACTTTCAAATCTAGCAAACTGCTCATCTTTTGAAACACTAAAATATAGTTTTACCAAAATAATATCTTGTCGTACTAAATCGCGTTCAAAATTTACAACATCTTCCATAAATATATCGTATTGTTTCTGCGTACAAAAACCAAATACAGGCTCAACCATAGCTCTATTGTACCAACTTCTATCAAAGAGTACCACCTCTCCACCAGTTGGAAAATGCTCGATATATTTTTGAAAGAACCATTGCCCTTTTTGTGTCTCTGTTGGTTTTCCTAAAGCAACAACTCGATAGTGTCTACCATTCATATATCTAGTCATTCTTCGTATTGCTCCACCTTTTCCACTAGCATCACGACCTTCAAAAAGGATAATAATCTTTTTATTTGAATTTTCAAGGTATTTTTGCATTTTGATCAATTCAATTTGGTATTTTTTCATCTCTTCACTATCGTAAATTTTCCCAATACCCTCTTGTAAAACAGCTAAATCTATATTTTTATAATCCCCAATAATAGATTTTAAAAATATATTCTCCTGTTCTATATCATCTTGTTTTTTAGAATTATTTTTTTGTGCTGAAGTTTTTATTGTTACTTTTTTATTTGTTTTTAAAACTATATTTGATGATAAACTAGCTTTATAATTATCTAAAAGTGAATACGCTTTTAAATCAGTTAAATTATCAACTTTATCGTAACCTAATACTTTCATATATCTTTTTTTATTTAGTTGAAATCGTGCAATATATTTCTTTCCAAAAGTTGGATGTGGAATTTTTGATTTATACAACCCTGTATATTTGGTTCTTTCAAAGTCACTTAAATTCATCTATAAAACTTTAGCAAAAGTATTTTGAGCTTCCATTAACTCAATCTCTTTTGATCCACTTACTATAATATTTTGATTTTCATCAGTAAGGTTTTCTGTTATTTGATTTGGATAGTCAACTCTATTTAAAATATGTCTTATAGCATTGATTCTAGCTTTTTTCTTATTGTCACTTCGTACAATTGTCCAAGGTGATGCATCTGTATTTGAAGCCATTAACATAGAAAATTTAGCAATAGTATATTTATGCCAAAGTTTTTGAGATTCTTTATCAACTGGGCTTAGCTTATACTGTTTAAGAGGGTCAGTTTCCCTTTTTTTAAATCTATTGCTTTGCTCCTTTTTAGAAACAGAAAAATAGAATTTTAAAAGTATAATTCCAGATTTTACAAGCATATCTTCAAATTGAGGAACTTCTCTTAAAAACTCATGATGCTCTTCTGGTGTACAAAACCCCATTACTGGTTCAACTCCACCTCTATTGTACCACGATCTATCAAAAAATACTATCTCTCCTGCTGATGGTAGATGTTGAGTATATCTTTGAAAGTACCATTGTGATTTTTCAGTATCACTTGGTTTTTCAAGGGCAACTACTCTTGCACCTCTTGGATTTAAATGTTCAGTAATACTTTTTATAGTTCCACCTTTTCCAGCAGCATCACGACCTTCAAAAATCATAAGTACTTTTAAACCTTTATCTTTTACATGATTTTGAAATTTTAATAACTCTATTTGGAGTTGAGTAAGTGTTTTTTCATAAGCTAAAGTCTCTTTTTTAACCCATATTTGAACTTTTTTACCTTTAACTTTCATCTTTTCTCTTTTTCTTGAAAAGTTTTTACTCTTATGTTTTTTATTTTTTTGTGTATCTATCTCCTCGCCATCTTTAAACTCATCACTTATAATATCTCTTTTTTGCCCCATAATATCTCCTTTTAATTTTTTAATTTAATTCTACATAAAAATTGTGTCATATTTGTGTTCTATTATATCAAATAATTCTTACAGTGTCATAACATTAATTTGCTTTTTAAGTTAATGTTAGATATGCTATTATCAAAGTAAATAATTACACTGGAATCAAATGGTTATAAATAAAAACTTCTTGAAAATAACAGATGATATTAGAGATCTAAAATTAGATGGTATCATTAATAATCTATCATTTTATGACTATCATAGTAAATATTTAAAAAAATTACAAAAAACTGATATAGATAAAGAGGATGTTCACTATATTAGTACATATAGTAGTTTTATTGGTGAAGTTTATGAAAATGTTATATATGAACTACTATTAAGCTATGCTATTAAAAATAGTGATATTACTAAATTTGTTTTAAAAGGTCCACATCAAGATAACTATCAAAATCTAAAAAATGGTTTAATGATAGATATAAATAATCAGATTGTTTATAAAGCCGGGTACAAAGATGTAACTGAGTTTGATGCACTATTTTTTACTAAAGATAGTGTATGTTTTGTTGAAAGTACTATTGTAAAGACAACTACTAGTTTAAGAAAAAGATTAAAAAAGAAAAAAGCACTTTTAGAGCTTTTATTTCCAAAATTAAAAATCAAAGCTTTGATAATATTAAGCCAAGGTGCTATGGGTGTTAATGTATTTCCATCTTATTGTACAGTTTGGGTTACAAAACCATTTAATAATGATAAGCTAATTTATGAATTAATACACAATAAAACTACAAAAAATAAAATATTTGATACTCCAAAAAATAAAAAACTAATACATACAAAAGATATCCATGTGGCGATGTTTAAATATTTTGATACATTAAATTGGATATTAAGAAATATAAGAAAAAATAAAAAAAATATAGTAGATTTTAAATTTTTATCTACAGAAAAAATATCAAGATATTTTGAGATTTATAGTAAATTTTATGTTGGACATATCAACATTGATACTTTTGTAAGACTTCTTAAACACTCAAATATTAGTTCTATATCTGAAGAGATACCATTAGAAAAAATTCAAGATAAACAGATAATTGTAACTATTGAGAGATCAACAGATAGTTTTGTATTTGTTTATTATCTTAAAATTATCGGGGATAAGCTTAAACGATTAGATTTTAAGGATAATCAATTAGCAGTATCAAATAAAGACCATAAAGGATTTACAGCTGCTGAAACAAAATATGTAAAATTTCTATTTGAAAAATCATATAAATTAACTTTAGAAGATATAATACATATTGAAAATTTAAAACAAAATCTACCAATAGAATAGACAAATTTAATTAAAATTTAGTTACAATAATATTATTCTAGGTAGTGCGGGATTTACCATTTTTTTTGGGTCCGATACTGTTTTTATACGGTTGATTGTAACTATGATGGTGTGTAGCATAAACACTTGTGTGGTTGTTGCTCCTAAAATCATATTCTTGGCTGTAGCACTTTGGCTTTTAGGGCCGCCTTTTGGTTATCGGCTATCTGGAATTTATTAAATAATTATATAATTTTAAAGGTAAACACAAATGAATATTTTAATTCTTGGAAGTGGTGGTAGAGAGTACTCTATTGGACTTGCAATCTCTAAAGAAAGTGAACAACATAATATAACTTTTTGCCCAGGTAATGGAGCAACTCATAATATAGGTCAAAATATAGATATAAAAGATTATAATGATTTAGCTTCTTGGGCTAAAGAGAATAGTATTGAACTTACTATTGTAGGTCCTGAGGCACCTTTAGTAGATGGTGTAGTAGATATTTTTAAAGAAAATGGTTTAACAATTTTTGGACCATCTGCAAAAGCTGCTCAACTTGAAGGTAGTAAAGTATATATGAAAAATATACTTAAAAAATACAATATCCCAACAGCTGCATTTGTAGAAACACAAAGTCAAACAGAAGCTGATGCTTTTATTGATGCTCAAAATACTTTACCAATCGTTGTAAAAGCCGATGGTCTTTGCGGCGGTAAGGGTGTAATTATAGCTACAACTAAAGATGAAGCTAAAGATGCAGTTAAAGATATGCTAAGTGGAGAAAGTTTTGGAGATGCTGGTAATGCTGTAATAGTTGAAGAGTTTTTAGATGGTTATGAGCTTTCAATTTTTGCTATTTGTGATGGTGATAACTATGTAGTTTTACCAGCAGCACAAGATCATAAAAGAATAGGCGATGGAGATACTGGACCAAATACTGGTGGTATGGGTGCTTATGCTCCAACTCCATTGGTAAATGATGAAATTTACAAAAAAGTAGAAGATAGGGTTATCAAACCTACACTTGAAGGGATGAAAAAAGAGGGTGCTCCGTTTGAGGGTGTACTATTTATTGGTGTTATGGTTGTAAATGGTGAACCAATTATCTTGGAGTACAATGTAAGATTTGGAGACCCAGAGTGTGAAATACTTATGCCATTAATGGAAACTCCAGTGAGTGAACTTTTTTATAAAGGTGCTACAAAACAACTTCATAACTTTGATTTAAAAATGAAAAATGAGTATGGGGTTGCTGTTGTAATGGCAAGTAAAAACTATCCATATAGTAGTAGTGAACCAGCTCAAATTATTGTAGATGATATATATGACGAGGAGTTAACATCTAATTCACATATATCTTATGCAGGGGTAACTTTAGAAGATGATATTTTATATGCAACTGGTGGTAGAGTTTTATTATGTGTTGGTTTTGGTGATGATATAGAAACTGCACGAAATAGAGCTTATGCACTTTGTGGACAAGTTCATTTTGCAGGTAAAAAAATAAGAACAGATATCGCTTATCAAGCATTAAAATAGGTTTTATTTTATGGAGACAGAAAATTTACAATTAGCATCAATGAGATCTCGAATAAAAGCATTTATTATAGATGATATATCTATTACACTTGTTGTTATTTTACTTTTATGGGATGAAGTTACTTTAGCTAATGGGGATCTTATAAGTATCTTAGTAATAATGAATGAAGCATTTTTACAAATTATTACTCTTAAATTTATATATCAAACATTTTTTATATGGTACTATGGTGCAACTATTGGTAAAATAATATCAAAAATAAAAGTTATAGATTTTGATAATTTTGGAAAAGTGAGTTTATTAAATGCTGCTGTTAGATCTTTTGGAAGAATTATAAGTGAATCTTTTTTTTATATAGGATTTATAATTGCTTACTATACAGACTCTAGACAAACATTCCATGATAAATTTGGAAAGACATTAGTTGTTGATGTATAGATTTTTATATTTAATAGTAGTAACTATTTTATTGACTACTAAATTATATGGAAAAACATTTAATGATGATGAATATCTACAAATAGTAGCACATAATTTAGAGATTAAAGATAATATAATTACAGCTAATGGTGATGTACTAGTTTATTCACCAGATTATTATATAACGGCTGATCGTTTAATCTATGATAAAGCTGATGAAACTCTAGAACTTTTTGGTGATGTTAATATAATTAAAGAGAATAATGAGATTGTTTTTTCACAATATTTATTTATGAATAAAAAAGATGATATTAATAAATTTAAACCTATGTTGCTTTTAGAAAAAAAAGAGAAAATTTGGTTTAATTCATCTTTAGCAGATAGTAAAAAAGATCTTTATAACTTAGAAGATTCAACACTATCTAGTTGTGATTGTAAAGATCCTGATTGGAGTATTGGCTTTACTTCTGGTGATCACAATACAACTAACCAATGGATAAATACTTATAACACTACACTTTATATAAAAGATATACCTATACTTTATACACCTTACTTTGGTTTTCCAACAGGAAAAACTAGAAAATCGGGTCTTCTTAAACCAACAATAGGTTGGTCAAGTAAAGATGGATTTCATTATGCACAACCTATATTTATTGCACCAAAAAACAACTGGGATATAGAATATATACCTAGTATGAAGACTCAAAGAGGGCATGGTAATGAATTAAAATTTAGATATGCTGATTCTTTATATTCTATGTTATCAATGGATACAGCCTATTTTAAAGAGAAAAGTGACTATAAAGAGGAGCAATTACTTGAGAATGATAAACATTATGGATGGAATTTAGAGTATAAAAGAACAAAACTATTCTCAAATCAAAATCATAGTGATGGATTATTAGTAAAATTATTAAATATGAATGATGTTGACTATATTAATACTAAATATAATAGTGATAATATGAACTATACTAATAAATTTTTAGAATCTAAAGTTAGCTATTTTTATAACACAAACAACTATTTTAGTGGTATAGATTTTAAATATTATAATGATATAACACTAGATAATAATGATGATATTTTACAAACAATCCCATCTATTAATCTTCATAAATATTCTAATAATCTTTTTTTAGATAACTTTAGTTATTCAACTGATATTAAATTTTTAAGAAAAACAAGAGAAAATGGGCTAGATGCTAAAAGTACAGATATTACTCTACCTATATCGTATCATACATTTTTATTTAATGATTATATAAATTTACTTTTTAGTGAACAAATATATTTTACAAATATAAAATATAGTGACAGCCAGAGCTATGAGGATGTTAATTATGCTAGAAATAATCATATTTTATCACTATACACAGACTTAATAAAGCCGTATGATAACTTTCTCCATGCATTAAAATTTAATACTACTTTTACATATGCAAACAGTTTTGTAGAAAATGGTGATATTTATGGGATTTCAAATAATGATGCTGTATTAAGTGATTTTGCTATCACACAAAGTACAAAAAATATATCTTTAGGATTTAATCAATCTTTTTATAATAAAGAGACAATAAAAGAGATAATAAACCATAGAATTAAGCAATCGTTTGTATATAATAGTGAAAATAATAGTTACGAAAAAAGCTACTTAGAAAATGATTTAAAATACTTTTATGATTATGGTTCTCTATCAAATAGAATTATATATAGCCATAATTTAAATAAGATTATTAACTCTTCAACTACTTTAAAATTTACTAAAGATGATTATTTTTTCAATATATATCATATTTATTCAAAAAATACAGATAGTTTATTGACTCAAAAGAATATTAATTATGAGTTAGGTATGGGTTTTTATAAATATTATAAAGCATCATATAGAGAAGAGTATGACTTAACTAGCAATATTAGTAAAAAAAAGGAATATATTTTTAATATAGATAAAAAATGTTGGGCAATAAATTTTAAACTGGCTGATTCTTTAGTTGCAACTGATACTACAAACGATAGCACATTGAGACAAAACATCTTTTATATTGAGGTTAATTTAAAACAACTATTTCAATTAGATCAACAATACAAATTTAAAGAGAGGTTAGAGTAGTTGCAATTAGAAAATATAATTTTCAAAGATAGAGATGATGCTACTAATAGATTAATAGAGGTATTACCTATTAATGATATGCGGCAAGAGAATTGGATAGTAATAGCTACATCAGCAGGTTCTGTACCAATTGCTTTAAAAATATCAAAAGTATTAGATGCAGATTTTGATTTTTTATTTACACAAAAGATTTTTACTCCTAAAAATAGTGAATGTGAAATTGCAATTATCTCAGAAACTGGTGAGATTGTTATCCATGAGGAGCTAATGAAATCATTTTCATTAAAATTAGATGAGATTTACAACGAGATAAATATTAAGTATGATAATGAGGTTATGGAGTATAAAGCTAAGTATCGTGATTCTTTAGATATAATCAATCTGGAAAATAAAAATGTATTATTAATCGATGAGGGGTTGAATACGGGACTTACAATGATGTCTTGTATAAAATCAGTTATAAATAAAAAAGCAAAATCTATTTGCGTAGCAGTCCCAGTACTGCCTGAGGTTACAGTACATGATATAGAGACAATTGCAGATGATCTATATTTTGTAGAAGCACCAGCCCATTTTGTTTCTATAGATTTTTATTATGAAAGTCTTGAAAAAATAAATTTAGAAGATATAAAAATATTAAAAGGAAAATAATGTCAACAATATGTGAATTAGAATTAAATAATAAGAAAGAGATTTTTGAATTTAATAAAGTAGCCAAACAAAGTAATGGTTCAGTTTTATTAACTGTTGGGAAAACAGTGTTAATGGCAACAGTTGTATCAGAATTTGATAATCCAGTTAGTGAAGATTTTACACCATTAACAGTTCAGTATATAGAAAAAAATTATGCTGCTGCAAAATTTGCAGGTGGGTTTATGAAAAGAGAAGGAAAATCAAGTGATTTTGAAACTTTGACATCAAGAGTTATTGATAGAAGTTTAAGACCGTTGTTTCCTCAAGGTTATGTATACCCTACAACTATTACAGTTATGGTACTTAGCGTTGATAACAATGCTGATTTACAAGTGTTAGCTTTAAATGCTGCATCTGCTGCATTATATGTATCAGATCTACCAATTAAAAAATCAGTATGTGCAACAAGAATAGCAAAAATAGATGGTGACTTTGTTATAAACCCAACACTTAGTCAATTAGATGAATCAACATTAGATCTATTTGTAGCTGGAACATCAACTGATCTTTTAATGATTGAGATGAAAGCTATATCATCTCAAGAGATGATAGAAGTTGACTTAGAAAGCTTTACAAAAATTCATAATATAAATGATATACCTGAAAATGAACTTGTAGATGCGATTGAATTAGCTTCAAATACAATTTCAAACACAAATACAACATACGAAAAAAGTTTTGAGTTTGCTACAGTTGATACAATAGATATTGAACTTAAAAAAACTGTAATAGATGAATCAATTATTAAATATGTAAAAGATAATTATTCTGAAAATATTAAAAATGCAATTAAAACAATGGCAAAAAAAGAGAGAACAAGTGTATTAAAAGATGTAGCTAAACTAATCTCAACAGATGATTACTCTGTATCAGAAGAGTTAACATACGAAACTTTAAAAACAGCAGTAGAGATTGTTAAAAAAGATATAGTTAGAACTATGATAGTGCATGAAAAAGTAAGAGCAGATGGGAGAACTCCGTATGAGGTTAGACCTATTAGTATTGAAACAAATATTTTACCATCTGCGCATAGTAGCTGTTTATTTACAAGAGGTGAAACACAAGCACTTGTAGTAGCAACTTTAGGAAATAGTAAAGATGCTCAAATGTATGAAAGAGTTACATCAAAAGGGACAAATAACGAAAACTTTATGGTTCATTACAACTTTCCTGGTTTTAGTGTTGGTGAAGCAAAACCAATCTTTGGTGTAAGTAGAAGAGAATTAGGTCATGGTAATCTTGCTAAAAGAGCTTTAGAATCTTCAATAGATAAAGACTACACAGATACAATTAGATTAGTTTCTGAAATATTTGAGTCAAATGGTTCATCTTCAATGGCTACAGTTTGTGGTGGTTCAATGGCTTTAAAAGCAGCTGGAATTCCTATCCATTCATTAATTGCTGGTGTTGCAATGGGTGGTGTATTTGAAGATGACAAATATACAGTTTTAACTGATATTATGGGACTTGAAGATCATGATGGAGATATGGATTTTAAAGTTACAGGTACTTCAACTGGTATTACAGCACTACAAATGGATATTAAGCTTGGTGGTATTGAACTAAATGTTCTAAAAGAAGCATTAGGTCAAGCTAAAGATGGAATAGTACATATTCTTAAACTGATGGAAGAATCTGCTGTAAATATTAAGCCAAGTGATGCTCTACCTTTAATTGAACAATTTAATATAGATCCAACAAAAATTATGGCAGTTATTGGAAAAGCGGGTTCTGTTATTAGAGAGATTATTGAAAAATTTGGTGTTTCAATTGACTTAGATAGAGATAATGGTGGAGTTAAAATTACTGGAGATAATAAACAAAATATTTTAGATGCTGCAGAACATATAAAAAACATATCATCAAATGCAAAGTCTTATAAAAAGAAAGAAGTTATAGATTTTGAAAAACTTTATGAAATAGATCAAGTTCTAGATGGAAAAGTTGTAAGAATAGCTGATTTTGGTGCATTTATAGAATTACCAAAAGGTGGAGAGGGATTACTTCATATATCTAAAATATCAAAGAAACGAGTTTCTAAAGTTAGTGATGTTTTAAATGAAAATGATGTTGTAAATGTAAAGGTATTAAAAGTAAGTAAAGATAGAATAGAGCTAATCTCATCGAGTTTTTAGATTATTTTTTTAGATTACTTTAAACTAGATTTAGTTATAGTTTGGCTATATAGTTTATTATTAATTCATTTGAAGGGGATGTAAATGAAGTTATTAATTGTAGATGATTCTACTATGTTAAGAGATATGTTGTCTTATGCGCTTAATGATGGTGGTTATAATGATGTAACAGAAGCTGTTGATGGAGTTGATGGGTTAGAGAAAGCAAATGCTTCGGCATTTGATTTAATCATAACAGATGTTAACATGCCAAATATGGATGGGTTAACTTTCGTAAAAGAGCTTAGAAAACTATCTCAGTATTCTGAAATACCAATTTTAGTTTTGACTACTGAGAGAAGTGATGAGATGAAATCAAAGGGTAAAGCAGCAGGTGCTACAGGTTGGATTGTAAAGCCATTTATGCCTGATCAACTATTAAATGCTGTAAATATTGTACTTAAGAAAAAGTAGTTAGATTAATTTAATAATTAAAAGGGTGTAAAGATGTCTGGATTTGATATATCGATGTATAGGGATATGTTCGTAGAAGAAGCTGAAGAGTTATTTGAATCTGCGGATAATGTTTTACTTGAAGCAGAAAAGAATGGTAGTTTAACTGATGATGAGATGGGGCAACTATTTAGAGATGTACATACTTTAAAAGGTAGTGGTGCATCAGTAGAATTAGCATATTTTGCAGAGTTTACTCATGATGTTGAAAATATGATGGATAAACTTAGAAATCATGCTATTGAATATGTTCCTGAGATGGCAGAAACGCTTATTGATGGTCTAGATGTAATGAAAGAGATATTACAATTAGAGTGTGACGGGGAAATTGATAGAGATAAATTTACGCAGATGACTGCAGATCTTCTTGTAACAATTAGAGCATATATCAATGGAGATTCTAGTCCTACAACTGATGAATCTGTAGAAGCTACATCAGAACCAGTTCAAGTAGATAGTGTAGATGAAACTACTTTGTCATCTGGAGGGGCTGGTTCATGGGGATTCTTTGCAGAAGAAGAATCTTTATTTAGTAACGAAAGCTCAGATGAAAATTTTGGTTTCTTTGATGATATGGATACAATAACACCTGATGTTGAGATAAAAACAGAAGAAGATGTAGATGCTCCAACGGTTTTAGAACCAGCTAAACCAGCTAAAGAAGTTGAAAAAAATGTTGAATCAAAACCTGTCGAAAAAGTAGCATCAAAACCAGTAAAAGCAAAAAAAGAGGCACCAGTTTCTAAAAAAGCAGCAACAAGTACTATTAGAGTAAATCTAGACAAGATTGATTTACTTATGAATAATGTTGGTGATCTAGTAATTACAAATGCAATGTTAACACAGTTTAGTACAACAATAGAAAATAATAAAGTGAGAAGTTCTGTTCTTGAAAGACTGGAACTGCTAGAGAGACATATTAGAGAGATGCAAGATTCTATTATGAGTATTCGAATGGTACCAATGGAATCTATCTATTCTAAGTTCCCTAAAGTTGTAAGAGATATATCAAAAAAACTTGGTAAGAAAATTGAGTTTAAGCATGAGGGTGATACTGTTGAGATTGATAAGGCTATGATTGAAGGTCTTACAGATCCATTGATGCATATTATTAGAAATTCTCTTGATCACGGTTTGGAGATGCCGGAGGATAGAATAGCTTCAGGTAAAAGTGAAACAGGTACTATTACAATTGCTGCAGAGCAAGCAAATGGTCAAATGATTATTACTATCGAAGATGATGGTAAAGGTATTGATTATGTAAAAGTTGCAGAGAAATCATTATCGAATGGTTTAATTGATGAACATCAAATGGCAACAATGACAAATAATGAAAAAGCTATGTTGGTATTTGGAGCAGGTGTAAGTACTGCAGATGAAATTACTGATATTTCTGGTCGTGGAGTTGGTATGGATGTTGTAAAAACAAATATCAATAAACTAGGTGGACTTATTAAACTTGATACAGAGATTGGTGTTGGAACAACAATTACAATTATGCTTCCACTTACACTTGCTATTTTGGATGGTCTTGATATTGCTGTTGGAGATGTTAAATATATATTACCTTTAAGTGCGATTGTAGAGTCTTTACAACCAACATCAGATATGATCAAAAAAATTGGTGATGGTACACAAGATCTATTGATGTTAAGAGAAGAGTTTATTCCAGTAGTTAGATTACATCAGTTATTTGATATTGAATCAAAACATACTAAACTTGAAGAGGGTATGCTAATAGTTGTTAAATCTGGTACATTAAAAGTTGCTATGTTTATTGATGAATTTTTACATCAACATCAAGTTGTTGTTAAGCCTTTAGATAAAAACTTTAGAAGTGTTGAGGGTATTGGTGCTGCAACAGTTAGAGGAGATGGTAGTATCGGTTTAATTTTAGATATTATGGGTATAATAGAAGCTCAAAAGAAATCAGAACAATCACATCTATATACAAAAGAAAATAAATTAGCAGCATCTTAACCGTATGAATGATACAAAACAACTGCATGATAAAGTAAAATCTATACTTTATTCTCTGACTGGTATTACACTAACAGAGAATAAAGAGATAATGATAACAAATAGACTGGATAAACTAAAAAGAAATACAAAAGCTAATTGCTCTATTGAAGAGCTGTTGGAGAGAATTTCTAGTGGTGAATTTACAGCAGAGTTTATAAATACTTTTACTACAAATAAAACACATTTCTTTAGAGAAGATTTCCATTTTAAAGATTTAAAAGATAGAGTGCTTCCTGAATTTAATAATAAAAATCAAGAGATAAAAATGTATTGTTCAGCAGCTTCAACAGGTGAAGAACCTTACTCTATGGCAATAACAGCAAAAGAGGTTAGTAAAAATATAAAAGCTTCAATAATTGCAACAGATATTGATACTGATGTGTTGCAACATGCTGCAAATGGTATATATAGATTTCAGAAAAGTTCTAAAGAGTTTCCTGATTGGATAAAACCTCAAAAGTATTTTAGAAAAAGAGTACAAAAAAATCTTGCCGGGGATGAGATCCTAATTAAAGTAAATGATGAACTTAAAGATATGATTACATTTGCACAAATGAATCTAAATGATGATACCTATCCATTTGAATCTCAACAATTTGATGTTGTATTTTGCAGAAATGTTTTAATTTATTTTTCTGTTGAAGACCAAAATAATATTTTAAAAAAACTTTTTAAATATTTAAAAATTGGTGGAACTTTATATATTGGTCATTCTGAAAATCCACATGATTTAATAAATTATGTTAAGAGGGTAGGTCAAAATATCTTTGTAAAGATTAAGGATATATAGTGATAACTCTTGGACATAAAGATGGTAGCATTGAGAAAGTTTCTAATTCTCGTATTACACAAATAGTAAAAGGGATGCCTGCACATACAATCATTGGTGGTGAATTTGCTGTTGTAAGTGATACAGAGAATATTGGATTTAAAACACTTTTAGGTTCTTGTGTAGCGATAATGTTTTATGATAGAATTAAAAAAGTAAAAAGTATGAACCATTTTTTATTACCTGCTACAGATAACTCAAATGAAGATATGAAATATGGTTTATATTCAGTTGAAGCTATGTTAAATGAGATGTATAAACTTGGGTGTAGAAAAGAGAATATGGCTGCTAAAATTTCCGGTGGTGCTGATATTATGAATATAGGTTCTACTTCTAAAAGTATTGGGCATAGAAATGTTGAATTTGCACATACTTTTTGTCAATCAGAAGGGTTTAGAATATTATCTGACCATACAAGGGGAAACCAAGGTAGAGTTATTTTAATGGGTAATAGTTTTGAAACATTTATAAAAAATGTTGATAATAGTAATATATCTAGTGAAGTTGCTTCTTCTGAGAGAAAATTACAAAAAGAGCTTTCAGTTAGACAACCTGCTACAGCTGAGTATGTTAGTGGTACAGGACTATTTAATGAATATGATAAAAAAAATAAAGAAGAGACCATGGAGATGGAATTTTTTTAAAAATTAGGATATATTATTATGTATACAGTTATTGTAATTGATGATTCAGTTTCTATGAGAAAAATTATTAAAGATATGATTAATGCTATCGAAGATTTTGAAGTTGTTGATACCGCAACAGATGCTTTTGAAGCAAGAGAAAAAATCAAACAACTTGAACCAGATTTGGTTACTATTGATATAAATATGCCAAAAATGGATGGTGTTACTTTCCTTAGAAATTTAATGAGACTACACCCTATGCCTGCAGTTATTGTTTCAGGTGAAAGTGTTAGAGGAAATGATATTTTTGATGATGGTGCTGTTGGATTTGTCCCTAAACCATCTTTAGGTGAACCAATGAGTTTATTTAACAATAGACTAAAAGAGACTATTATGAGTTTAACTTTTCTTTTAGATAAATATACATTAAAAAAACCAAAACCTATAAAACCACTTTCTGAGCAATTAAAAAAAGTTAATTTAAAAGATGGATTAATGGAAAAAAAAGTACATCCTGATGAAGTTTACAAAAGTACACCTTCTCATTTACCTGGATCTAAGATAATAGGGATAGGTTCATCAACAGGTGGAGTTGAATCTTTATTAACTATTTTTAAAAAATTACCATCTGGTTTACCACCAATTGTTATAACTCAACATATACCTTATGGTTTTTCAAGTTCATTTGCTCAAAGATTAAATGACCATTCTGATGTAAATGTATCTGAAGTCCAAACAGATACTATACTACAAAAAGGATGTGCATATTTAGCTCCTGGGAATATGCATCTTGTTGTTGAAAAAAGTGGTTCAAATTATATTGGTAAACTACTTGATATATCAAAAGTAAGTCGTCATAAACCTTCAGTTGATATAATGTTTAGAAGTTTAAATAACAGTGCTGGTGGTGGAACTATGGCAGTTATGATGACTGGAATGGGTGATGATGGCACAATTGCAATGAAAGAGTTGTATGATAATAATGCATATACTGTAGCACAAAATGAAGAGAGTTGTGTTGTCTTTGGTATGCCTGCACAAGCGATAAAAGCAGGGGCAGTTAAGGAAATTTGTCACTTAGATGAGATTGCACAATATATTATTGACTTTGCATCTGGAAAATAAAATAAAAATTTGATATATGAAATTTAATATTAAATTATTAACAATACCTATTGTTGTCTTAATATCTTTAGTTTACATAAGTTTTATCTTTTCTTCTGAGATAGATAAATTAAAAAAGCAAATTGATAATATATATTTTGGTAATTTTATACCAACTCATAAATTACATATTATATCTAATGAGTATAATAAAATCATATATAATCCAATAGATATTAATAAAAATAAAGAAATAAGGGCATCTCTAAAAACTACCCACCTAACCAAATAAAAACCATAATTTAGATAAAATAATAACTATATAT
>JAYEOQ010000241.1:0-5999 GCA_034723215.1 Campylobacterota bacterium
CTTCTCTTATTGGTATATCAGAAAATGAAGTTTATGATGCTAGAAAAAAACTAGGTATCACTTTAGAGTACAACGAAGTTGATACTTGTGCGGCAGAGTTTAAAGCACTTACTCCATACCTTTATTCAACTACAAATATTACAAAACTTCCGAAGATAGAAACTCCTGCATCTGATAATAAAAAAGTTTTAATTATAGGTGGTGGTCCAAATAGAATTGGTCAAGGTATTGAGTTTGATTATTGTTGTTGTCATGCAGCATTTGCATTAAACGAGATGGGTGTAACAACTATAATGTATAACTGTAACCCTGAAACAGTATCAACAGATTATGATACATCAGATATATTATATTTTGAGCCTATTGATTTTGAACATGTAAGATCTGTAATAGAAACAGAAAACCCAGATGGTATTATAGTACATTTTGGTGGACAAACTCCACTTAAACTTGCAAATGCTATACATGAGATGGGTGGTAAGATTATAGGTACTACAGCTGAAGTTATTGATTTAGCTGAAGATAGAGAAAAGTTCTCAACATTTGTTGAAGAAGCTGGACTTTTACAACCAGAAAATGGAACAGCTGTTACACTTGAAGAAGCTTTAGAGATAGCAAATAGAGTTACATATCCAGTTCTAGTACGACCTTCGTTTGTACTTGGTGGAAGAGGTATGAAAATAGTTTATAATGATGGTGAACTAAAAGAGTATATGGCAGAAGCTGTTTCTGTATCAAATGATGCACCGGTACTAGTTGATAAGTTTTTAGATAGAGCAGTTGAACTTGATGTTGATTGTATCACTGATGGTACTGATGTTTATATTGGTGGAATTATGCAACATATTGAGGAAGCTGGTATCCACTCTGGTGATTCAGCTTGTAGTTTACCTCCAATATCTTTATCTCCTGAAATTCTTAAAGAGGTTGAAGAAAAAACAAAAACAATGGCACTAAACCTTGGTGTTATTGGTCTTATGAATACACAATATGCTATTCACCAAGGAAAAATATACTTAATCGAAGTAAATCCACGAGCTAGTAGAACTGTACCATTTGTTGCAAAAGCTACAGGTATACCTATGGCAAAAGTTGCTACTAGAGTTATGTTTGGTGAGTCTTTAAGAGATGCTTTAAAAGTATATGATAAAGATGAAAAAATTGTTAATGTAACAAATCCTGAAACACAAAACTTATTACTTCCAATGTTAAAAGACCATGTAGCAGTTAAAGAAGCAGTTTTTCCATTTAATAAACTAGGTGGTGCAGACCTTATTCTTGGACCTGAGATGAAATCAACTGGTGAAGTTATGGGTATAAGTAGTAACTTTGGAACTGCATTTGCAAAAGCACAATGTGCAGCTAAAAATCATCTTCCACAAGATGGTGGAAAAGTGTTTATCTCTCTTGCAGATTTAGATAAAGAGTTTGCACCCACTATCGCTTCAAAACTTGTAGCACTTGGTTTTACAATTGTTGCTACTGGTGGAACATATAAAATTATAAGTGAAGCTGGTATTACTTGTGAAAAAGTTCTAAAAGTAAGTGAAGGGCGACCAAATATCACTGACAGCATGATGAATGAAGAGATTGTTATGGCTATAAATACTGCTGATGGGAAAGAGTCAAGTAAAGATGATGGTGCTCAAATCAGAAGAGTAGTTTTAAGAATGAATGTACCTTATGTTACAACAGTAGCTGGTGCATTAGCATCTGTTGAAGCTATTGAAGCTCAAAAAGATAAAGCAGGTTTAATACCTAAATCTATCCAAGAATTTTTAGCTTAAAAATTAGGCTTTAAAGTTTGGATAGCTCTTTAGTATATTTAGTTCAAACTGATACAACAGTGGGTTTTTTGTCAAGCGATGACAAAAAACTCTCTACTATAAAACAAAGAGACCCAAATCAAAAAACATTACAAGTTGTAGATAGTTTTAAAACTTTACTAAAATATACCCGTATCCCAAAAAAGATGCGAAAACTAGTAAGAAATTCTAAAATAACAACTTTTATCTACCCCAATAAACTTAGTTTTAGGGTTGTCGATAAAAACTCTTTGCATCATAACTTCATAAAGAAATTCAGTTGTTTATACTCAACTTCAGCAAATATCACAAAACAAGACTTTAATGAAAAGTTTGCTTTTAATAACTCTGATATAATTGTATATAATAAAAATAAATTTTCACAAAATATATCATCATCTATTTATAAACTAAATAATATAAAAATTAAAAAGTTAAGATAGATATATTTAAATCCCCAAAAAACTTTTAATTTAATATAACACAAAAATAACACAAATTTATATTACTATACTCAATACGATAAAAAATGATTGTAGACAGATAAAAAGAAACTTTTAAGAAACTACATTTCTGTTACAATTTAATCAGAACAAAAATTAAATAAGGGGTCTATTATGTTAAATGTAAAAATTGGAAATGCTGCAGAACAAATTTTAAGTGCAAGCAGAGTTATAAGAGTGGAGTCTGGTGATAAGATTGAAGTTTCAGTTGGTGAGGGTGGTTCTTATCAGGTTTTGATATCTGATAATCAGGCTGATGTTATTCTTCAAGTAACTAACGCTGATGGCTCAACATATGATGTTGTACTTGATGGTTTAGCTTCTTTGTATCAGTCGGGTGATATTGTAACTCAACTAAATTTAGATATAGATGGTGAAACTATGGTAGTTGGCAGTGTGACAGAACTATTTGAAGCACTTGATGCAACAGCAGCTGGTGGAGTTGACGGTCAAAACAGATCATTTGTAGATGACAATGCTAACATAGATCCTAATAGATCAGCAGCCGAAGATAGTGATCATCTTAGATCAGATGCAGAGTTCACACCATTAGAAGAGTATGAAGGTGCCCCTGATTCAAATGAACAGCCAGTAGTTGGAGATGTTTTTATTGCTCAAAATGAGATACAAGGTATAGAAGCAGCAGGTGATCTGAATATCATTACAGGTCAGTTAACTGCAACAGATGCAAATATAGGTGATACACACACTTTTACTATAGTTGATGGAACTTTAAGTGTTACAGATACAAATGGTGTGATCACCATAATTGAGGATTCAATTGAAGTGACAGTTAATCCAGATGGTACATATAGCGTAAGTGGAGATTTTAACGATCTATCTGACGGGGAGGTTGCAACTGTAACTTTTAATTATACAGCTACAGATGGATCTGGACTTACAAGTGTTCCCGCAACAGTCTCTTTTACTGTTACTGGGACTAATGATATTCCGGTAGTTGAAGCTATTAATGTAAATGGTTCTGAAACATATGATAATGAAGATATATTAGGTTCTGATGATACACAAGATGAATCAACTAATTTCTTTACAGGGTTGTTAAGTGTGTCAGATGATGATGTTTCTAATGAGGGGTTACATACATATCATATTGTACAAGATGAGGGTGGAGATAATATTGTTAGTGTAGATGCTCCAGCCGAAATAACAAATATTACAGTAGCAACGGTACAAAATATAGATGGCACATGGAACTATACTATTGATGGAGACTTTTCAGCACTAGCTGCCGGTGAAATTGCAACAGTAACTTTTCAATATTATGCAGATGATACACGAGGATTTGACGGTACAGATGGTATTCATGAAAGTTCAATCTCTGTTCCAAAAACAATCACTTTAGCAATTGTAGGGACAAATGATCAACCTGTAGTAAGTAATGTTATTAATTCTGCAACAGAAGGTAATGGTATAGAGGTATTTGATGGGAAGTTATATCTTACTAGTGATGAGGACCTAAATGATACGCATACTTTTGCACAATCAGGAACAGCATCTGTAGTTGCAGGAACTACTATTGGTGATTTTGGTGTAGTCGTAGATCTAGATGGTGCTTATCATGTAACTGGAAACTTTGATGCTTTAGCACAGGACGAAGAGGCTACTGTAACATTCCAATATACAGCAACTGATAGTTCAATTGGTAGTGAAGAGAATAATACAAGTGAAATAAAATCAGTAATATTAACTATTACAGGTACAAATGATACACCAATAATAGGATTTGACCAAAGCTACACAGTAAATGAAACTTTATCAGATGTTGGAACAGTTATAGCTTCAGATGTTGACTCCTCTAATTTAACATATTCATTATTAGAAGATTCTATTTTCCAAATTAATTCTACAACTGGTGAAATTAGTATAAAAGATGGTGCGACATTAGATTTTGAATCTGGAAGTAACTATACATTAGATGTTAAAGTTACAGATGAATATGGTGCAAGTGATACTAAAAGTGTTGAAGTAAATGTTAATGATATTACGGGGAAAGTTACATACACTATAGATAGTTTAGTAGACTATACATTTGATTTTAAGAATAATGAAGGTTGGGAGGATGGTCATCTCCCTCAATCTCAACAAGATCATCAGCATGATGTATTTGGTAAATTTGGAGAAGATACTACAATAAATAGAGTGTTTGATTTGGGTGATGATTATGTAAATAAAGAGGTTACAGTAGAATTTGACATAAATGTTAGCCCAGTTTTTGGTCATTGGAATGGTGAGGATGGTATGTCAGTAACAATAGTAGCAAATGATGTAGAAGAAATACTCTATCCAGAGTATAGTCCAGGTAATAGTGAGGATACATATCATATTGTTATGCAAGTTTTAGTAGATGATGAAGGAAAATTGGATATAAACTTTGATTCTGAAACTATACACCCATCTGAAACATGGTCTTTAGATAATTTTCAAATAATTTCACAAGATCAAATATTAACATTTGATACTGATTCGCAAGGTGAGATTGATATGGCTGTATTGTTAAACCAGTCAAATGATTTTGAAGACAGTGCTGAAAACCCTGTTAGTAATCCTGATACATTGGATGAGATAGATCTATCAAGTGGAGAACATATATTATCAAACTTATCTGTTGAAGATTTTGTTGCAATGACTGATGATGATAATACTTTGCAGATTATTGCTGATGCTAATGACGGTGATAGAATAGAACTAGCTTCTTCTGAGTGGAAAGTTGCAAATGGTACTGATTCTACAGGTGATCCTGATTCAGGGGTGGATCAGATAGCTGGTGATGGTTTTATAACATATACGGATGCAGCAACTGCGTCAATGCAATTGCTTATTGATGATAATATTGATGATGTGCTTGTTTAATAAAAGTTAAGTTTAAATTCAAAGCCCTATGCGTAGTGTATGGGGCTATGGGTGGAATGATTTTATTTTATTTAATAATTTTGTGAGTTTAAATAATACCCATGACCGGGGCTATTTTTGATAATATCATTGCCAATTTTATCTCGAAGTCTTTTAAATAGAGACTTAAAAGCTGAATCACTTACATACTCTTCACCCCAAATATGAAACTCTATCTCACTATTTGAGATAACTTTACCCTCATTTGCAAGTAGCAGTTCTATTAGTCTGGATTCATTTTTGGATAGTTTAAAAATTTTATTTTGTATATTAATATTCTTATTAATATAGTTGTATTTTGCATCATTGCTTAAAGAGACTACCACATTACCATGATGTAAAATATGTTTTGCCGCATTATTAAGAGGATATATAAAATTATCCAATGTTAAAGGTTTAACCAAAAAATCGATAAGTTGTAATCTTATTGCATCTAAAAGTATCTCTTCATCTTTATTTGCTGAGGTTATAATAATGGGGATAAGATGATTATAGTGCCTAATATTTTTTAACAGTTGCAAACATGATCTACACCCCTTCAATCCAACTTCACTAATGATAATATCCGGATGTTTAGAGCTGTATACCTCCATAGCATCTTGAAGATTATTTATATAGTACACCTCTTTAAAAAATATTTTTAATATATTTTGTATAGTTTTAGGAACATCATCCTGCTCATCAATATACATAACCTTAAGTACTTTTAAAATATTTTTCAATGATGTTTTCATAATTTGGCTCTTTTTTATAGATTATTGGATGATAGTATAAAAGAATG
>JAYEOQ010000241.1:6009-7546 GCA_034723215.1 Campylobacterota bacterium
CTATCTTTATGACACACAAATGACACACTTTTTTATTATGATATTAACAGAATAAAAAAAGGAGAGTATTATGAGAAAAGTAAAACTATCAAAAGTGTTAAGTGCGTTGTTATTGTCATCGGTTTGTATGTTAAATGCAACATCTTTGCAAGAGGCTGTTGAAAATACATTAGTACAAAATCCAGAGTTAAGTGCAATCTATGAGAATAATAGAGCATATAACTTATATATAGAGGAAGCCAAAGGTGACTATAGGCCAAAAATTGATTTTGAGGTTACAGGTGAATCAAGAAGTACAAAGTCTAAACTATTAAATAATTCAAGTCAAACAGAATCTCAAGATGGTTATGATGCACAGTTAAGAATAGAACAACTGATCTATGATGGTGGTTTAACGCCAGCAAAAATAGAGGAAGCTAAACTAAGAGATCAAGTTAATATGTTCACAAATAATGCAAAAGTAGAAGGTGTTCTTCTAAATGGTGTGAAAGCATATTTAGATTTAGTTAAATATACACAAAGATTAGAACTGTCAAGTGCAAACTTAGCAACACATAAATCATATCTAGTAACAGCAAAATCAACTGAGGAAGTAAGTGGAGATGCATTAGATACTTATGAAGTACAAGCAAAACTACATCTTGCAAATAAAAATTATCTTGATGAAGTAGATAATGAACAAATTTCTCAAAATAGTTTTAAAAGAATTACGGGTTCTCAACTAGAAGGTGGTGTATCGATGCCTGTGATAAACTTATCAGTTCTTCCACAACATAAAGATGATTTAATAAATAAAGCACTTTCACATAACTTTACAGTATTAGCTCAGATGGCAAAAATAAAAGAACAAAGAGCAATTATAAATCAAGAGAAAGCAAAGTTTCTACCAACTTTAAAATTTAACCTAACAGGTACTTGGGATGATGACTTAATCACAAAAGATTATGAAAAAGAGATATATAGTGCAAAAATTGTTTTAAACTATAACTTCTATACAGGTGGTAAAGATGAAGCATCTAAAACAAGAGAAGATATATTCTTAAAAGAATCAACAAAAATCTTAGATAGCAAAACAGATTTAATAGTTGATGAAGTAACATCTTCATTTACAACATTTGCAAATGTAAAACATAAAATAACTCAACTAAAAGGTTATGTTTCAACAAATCAAGATATTTTAGCAATATACAAAGATCAGTTTGAAGCAGGGACAAGAACATTTGTTGATGTACTAGATATAGAATCAGATCTATATAATGCAAAAGTACAGCTAATAGATGAAGAGGTAAAACTTTTAGATACATACTATACAATGTTGGCATTAACATCAAGTTTACAAGATGCATTAACAGCACAATCATCTGAAGAGAAGAAGGTTGAAGCTACCAAATAAGTGTATGAGTATATTAAAAAGGATTAATTTTGATTGATTCAAAAAAAAAAGATTATTTAGATGAAGATTTTAAAAAAATCGTAGAAACAAGGGAAGTAGACACTCTTTTAGAGTGTCTACTTTTTTTAACAAATTATTATGAGA
>JAYEOQ010000242.1:0-2214 GCA_034723215.1 Campylobacterota bacterium
GATGAGTATAAACAGTTTAATTACTACACTAAAACTAAACTTAAAAATATGCTCATCTATTTTAAATTATAAGGAAAATATTATGGCAGTATTAATAACAGATGAATGTATAAATTGTGAAGCGTGTGCTAGTGAGTGTCCAGTAGCGGCAATACTTGAAGATACAAATGAAAAAAATCCACACGATGGTATCTTTTATGTAAAACCAGAGGCTTGCGTAGAGTGTGTTGATCATGCAGATGAACCAAGATGTGTTGAGGCTTGTCCTACAGAAGGTGCTATTGTTTGGGATATGCCTTATACACCAGAGTTCAATGAATATTATAAAACTAAAAATGAAGAAGGTATATACAATATTAGAGTTCATAAGAAAAAAGGGATGATGTTACCTGAGATTAAATCTCAAAAATTTATAGCTGATATATCTATGGAAGATAGAGAAAATCAAGCAAATATAGGTCAGTGGTAATCTCACCACTAACCAAAATGAAAAAACCATTTAACCCAAATGATTTTATTGATAATATAAGTGTAAAAGATGTAGTTGAACAGTTTCCACAACTTAAAACTTTTGATTTTACTCATGTAAGTCTAAATGAAAAACTTATTGAACTAAACCATGAAGTGGTCTCAAGTAACTATGAAGATAAAAAATTTGCAAATATTGAAAGTTATTATGATATAGAAGTTGATAGAATAGTTTAAATATCTATCAACTTAGAAGATGACTTCTCTAAACCCTTTTTTTGCAAGATGTGAAGATTTGATTGTTCTATCCATGACAAAGCCTCTTTGTTATAGTATTCTAAAATAGTTTTATCAATATTGTTTTTGTTTGTCTCTATTTGTTCTAAAAAAACTTTTAGTTCATTTGCATCAAACTCTTCAAAAGATTGTAGCTTTAGATATAGTGCATCAAAAAACTCTTCATCAAGGTACACTTTGGCTCTTTTTATAAAGATAGTAGCTTCAAGTTCATTTGCAACAATATCGTTCCATTTTCTACCATTTTTAAGTTGATCTATTGCAACATCTAAAAATACAGGGATTATATCTAAGACCTCATTTAACTCTTTAAAGTCTTGATCTATTAGATCACGAAAAAGCATTCTAGTTCTTTTTGCTATTTTTATACGAAGATTGTCTTGATTTATTACATCTTTGTGGATTGATTGAAACCTTTTAAGTGCTGGTAGTCGTGAATGGTTAAATGCCATTATAGAGACTATTGGGTGTGGGTCTTGTAGTTGTTTTAAGCATGAACCCGATGGTCTACAAAATGCCCAGTAAAGCCTTGCTTCCATATCTTCATGTTCTAGATACTTTTTATCCCCAAGCTCCTCGAAGTTTTCTTCATCTTTAAGCTTTTCTATCTCATCTTTATATTTTAAATTGAATAACTCTTCCATAACTCTCAAACTTTTTCATATTTTTTTTACTACTTATTAAAAAAAGTGTTTGTGATACTAAAGATTCATTTATCTCAAACTCCCCATCTGTTAATACCATCAAAAGATTGTCACCTCTTATATCAGTAGTTTTTAGATATCTTAACACTGCATCAAAGTTTGTACCACCATCACTTTTTGGTATATAAAACTTTTCCTCTTCTATTTGATTGAAACTATCAAAAGAGACAATATGCTCTTTTTTTACAAACTTATCAAAAGGCAGTATTGTAACTTTATACTCATAAAATCCATCACATACATCTTTTACTACACCTAAAAATGTTTTATATTCATCTAAAGATACACTAGAACTACTATCAAGTGCGATATAAACTTCAATAAGTTCATCACTTTTTTTGTACCCAGGTAGATATATACCTTGGTGTATAAACTTTCTATTTACCCTTTCATAGGTGCTTTGTTTTTCAAAAAGACTTGATATAAGATACTCTTTTAGTATATCTTCTAAATTTATCTCTGGTTTTATAAGTGTATCTATCTCTATAGACATTGCCCCATACTGATTTGAACTTTTTTGTGCTATAGACAGTGCTTGTATCATGATACCATCAAGTTTTTCCATCTCCCCTTGATCTGTTTTGTTGTTTTGTACTTCATCTATATCCATTTTTGAGGGGTTGTAGATATTTGCTTTTAAGTTACCATCTTTTTTAGCAACTGTTTTGGCTTGATTATCATCTTTTTTTTCACTTCCATTATCTTCTTTGTTTTCCTCTTCTTTATAAAGTATATTATAAACCTC
>JAYEOQ010000242.1:2224-7527 GCA_034723215.1 Campylobacterota bacterium
GTACTAAGAATATTGTTAACTACTACATTTGAAGCACCATTCCAAATATAGCTATCTCTATTGTCTTTTCTAAATGGATGTTTTAACACTACATGTAAAAGTGTATGTGCATACAAATATGTAATCTCATTTTGTGTATAGTTTGAAAGTCTATCTTGATCAATTTTTATAGATGAGCCATTTGTCTCAAAAGCACTTTTTTTTGTTTTTTCAAAACTTGTAGGAATTGATAGTGCAAGAACTGAAAGAAAAGGATGATTAAATAAAAAATTTATCCTTACCTTTTCAAAAAGCTTATCAAATAATATAGTCGCCATACTCTTCTAGCCAAGTATCAAACTCTTCTATATCACCTATTGTTTCATCTTTTATTATTAAATCTTTTATTAGCATTACATTAAACTCTACAGGTAGTTTTTGTGAATACTCAAATATATGTTTAGCTTGAGAGTTATCTTTATACTTTTCAATTATAGCTGAGCAAAGAGCATATAAAGAACTTGGCTCTGTAGGTACTAATTGTTCAATCCCTTTTAATATAGATTCTATATCTGGGAGTGTTTTATAAACTTTTACAAAAGATATAAACTCTATACCAGAACCATATCCTACAGTACCATAAATAATAGGAGATATTTTATTTATATCTTTTTCTTTTTTTATGATATTTGATAACATACTCCATGACCTTGGGGTAGAAAATGCAGGATTTGTTTCAGTCGTAGTTGGAACTTCACAGCTTAAAAGATCTGGACGGAAGCCTAAAAAACCTATAATAAAAGGGTGTATGTTGTTTTTTATTGCCCATATTTTAAAGTCATCATATTTTGACTCTAAGACTATATGAATCATTCTATTTATAAGCGGAGAGGGGAGTTTAAAAACTATCCCTTTATCGTTTTTCTTATTTCCTGCACAAACTATTCTCCAATTTTTTGGCATAGTATATTCACCAATTTTTCTATCTAGTACCAATTGATATATTGCTGCTTGTACACTAATTGGTGCAGAGTTTAACTCATCTAAAAATAGTATCCCTGATGAGTCTTTATCTGTAGGTAAAAATACAGGGGGCATCCATTTTGTTTGATTGTTGGAAATAGATGGTATACCTCTTAAATCTACTGCATCTAATTGGCTTAATCTTACATCTGTTATTTGCATATTATTTTATTTCGCTATATCATTTACAATATAAGATTTACCAATCCCTGGGCTTCCATGTATAAATACGGGAGTATCAGTATCTATACAAATTTGAAGCTGAGTATAAAGCTGTGATGTACTAATAGCAGGTGTAATCATGATCAAATCCTTTATATATAACTATACATATGCAAAATTTATACCCTTTAAATATATCCTTAAATATGGACTAAATCATACAACTTTTTAAATCTATTTTATATACACCAGTTAAGGTGTCATTTTTATATTTTTATAGGAATAGTTCTTGCATTAATAAATATAAAAGAGTTATAAAGGAAATATAATGGCAGTAAAAATAACCCAAGAATGTATAAATTGTGATGCTTGTGTAGAAGAGTGTCCAGCTATGGCAATAGTAAGTGCTGATGACTCACCACTAGAAGATGGTGAGTACACATATATAAAACCTGAAAAGTGTATAGAGTGTGTGGATTGTTCAGTACCAAAGTGTATAGATGTGTGTCCAAGTGAGGGTGCATTGGTTTGGGATATGCCTTATACTGCTGATTATAATGATTATTATATTCAAGGTGATGAAGATGGTACTTACAAAATAAGAGTACATAAGAAAAAAGGTATGTTTACACCTGAAGTTCAACCTAGACCTTTTAGAGAAACTATATCTTTAGATGATAGAATTGCACATACTGCTCTTGAAGCGTAAAATTTAATACAGAAATTATTGATAGTTGATTATATAGTTTAATTTATAGTAATATACATATATGAAACAAAACAAAAAAAATGAACAAATATCTATAAAAAAAGCTTTTAAAAAGGCACTTAATAACTTTTTATCTATGACACCTATGCTTTTAGGTGTGATAGGTCTTGTGGGTATTATGCAAACTTTTGTAACTTCAGATATGTTATCAAATCTATTTGGATATACTGTAGTTACCGATCTATTTACAGGTACTTTTATAGGTGCTATCTCATCTGGAAATCCAGCAATTAGTTATATCATAAGTGAAGGACTTTTGGCTGAGGGTGTGTCTTTGTATGCTGTGAGTGCTTTTATACTTGGGTGGGTGACACTTGGGATTGTTCAACTTCCTGCCGAGGTGAGTGTATTTGGATATAGATTTGCCTTTTATAAAAACCTTTTTACGCTACTTAGTACTTTGATGGTTGCATTTTTAACAGTAGTAACTTTAGAGGTATTTATCTAATGGAAAAGAAAATAGAATTTAAAGGTGTTAAATTTTTATATGCAGTTATTATTGGATATATCATCTTATTTTTTATCACAGGTTCACATGCTTTTACTTCACTTGAAAAAAGTTTAGGTATTTTATATCAGCTTTTACCTATTTTTGTTTTTATTATAGTTTTAACTACGGTTATAAATTATTTTCTAAAACCAAAACATATAGTAAAGCATCTTGGTGATGAAAGTGGAACAAAGGGTATTTTTTATGCAGTTGTGTCTGGTATAGTTAGCCATGGTCCTATGTATGCGTGGTATGGTTTGATTGAGGAATTAAGAGAACATGGTGTGAAAGATTCATTGCTATTTATTTTCTTTTATGCTCGTGCTATAAAAATACCTATGCTTCCATTTATGATAGGTATTTTTGGATTGACTTTTACAATTATAATGAGCTTTTATATAATATTATTTGCAGTTATTCAAGGTCTGATTTACGATAAAATAAAATAGTTTATTAAGACATTCTAATCAAAAATAACAATCTTCCTACCAAATGGAATTTTATTTTTATTTTGAGACAATGCCCAAAGCACTTCATAAGCAGGTGGAATTCGTGGGAATATCCCCTCTCCATCTGTAAAATACAAAAGCATAGAACTCATTGGTAAGTTTGCCTCTACAAACTCAAAAGTGGGACGATAGTCTGTACCACCTCCACCTTTTAAAGCAAAGTCCATCTCTTCACCACCTTGAAAACTATAGTGAGAGTGAACTTTTGCATCTGCTATTATTAGCTCAATAGCAACTGCAGGAAAGTTTTGCATAATAGTTTTAAATTCCCCTATAAATGCACCTAAAATATCTTCTCTTATAGACCCAGAGGTATCAATAGCTACAACTAAACTAAGTGTATCACTTGTTAAACTTGGTAGTGCAACACCTCTATAGATATGTTTTTTATTTGGTGGCATAAAAGCATAGTTGTTTCTCATATGTCGATTGATTGCATTGTATAGTTCAAATTTCCAGTCAATATCACTGGCTTTCATCTTTTTTGCAAATCTTTCAAGTCCAAGAGGAGTTAAGCTTTTTTTATTGGCTACCTCTTTTGCTATTGACTGGGCATAGTCCCATTCATCCTCAATCTTTTCATTTTCCATATTTTTTATATTTTTAAATATGGAGTCATTTCCATCTTTTTGTTGTATAAAATTTTCTAAAGCATTGACATCATCAAAACTGTTTGTTCCATTTTCATCACTAAACTCCACTTTTAAAATCTCATATATCTCTTCAGAATACATATTTTTATACTCTTTATTGAAGTTTGCACCTTTTGGGATTTTGAGTTTGTTTTTATGAAGCATATTATTAATAGCATAGTCTGTTGCTAGTTGCCACAATGCACCTTTACGATTAAGCTTTCTTTGACTATGAGCTAAGATATGGTGCATCACACAATTTGTAAGGATAAAAAAGAGTTCATCTATATCAAGAGTTTCTATATAGTTTGGATTATAGATAAATCGCACACCATTACTTACAAAATACTCTATTTGTAAATTCTCTTCATGTTTTAGTCTTGAAGCTAGCATCCCAAAATATGGGTGCTTTGAGGTTAGTTGGCTTTTTGCTTTTGTTAGTTTAAGATAAGCATCCATTAGTGTAATAAGTTGTTAAACTTCTTCATCCATAAAGCCCAACTGCTTGCATAATTAAGTCCTATATCTCTTTGTCGTAAATCTTGCACAATCATAACAGCAAACTCACCAGGAAGATTAAGTGTATATCTAAGTAAATTGTCCAACTCTTTTGCTCTGGTTGTATCATCTATTCTCATAGCAAGTGCTGTACAAAGTATATGAAGTGATGATGTATCATTTGGAACATCTGTTATGGTTCCATCTAAAATAGCATCAATATTAGGCAAAGATGAAGCTACAGACCTAAATCCTAAAAACGAAGCTGCTAGCTCTTCCCCAATTGCACCACTTACCATTGACATGATTAAATCATCATCAGGATTTGAAAGTAATATCTCATTTACATATTGCCAAGTTCTAGGTGTGGCGAACGCTTTAGAGTCATTTTGAGTATTAAAAACAAAAAGAGCATCAGGTCTATATGATATAAATGCAATAATTGAGGTATCTATGTTTGACTTTTTTGCCCACTCTTGCCAATCTTGCACATTTGGTTCCATATCAAGATGTACAAACCTATTTGCAAGTGGTGAAGCCATACGAAATACAACCCCTCTATCACTCTCTCTATTTCCAGCTGCTACTATTGACCAACCATCAGGAAGTGTATATTCACCTATTTTTCTATCAAGTATAAGTTGATATGCACTAGCTTGTACCATAGGTGCTGCTGTGTTTAATTCATCTAAGAAAAGTATCCCCTCTTTTTTTGAACCATCTGGTAAAAATGAAGCCTTAGCCCAAACAGCAGAATTGTCATCTGAATTAAAAAATGGAATACCTCTTAAATCAGTAGGATCTAGTAGTGAAAGTCTTAAATCAATAAAATCAATATCTCGCTCTTTTGCTATTTGAGCTACTATTGAAGACTTACCAATACCAGGAGGTCCCCATAAAAATACTGGTACTTTTCTATTTTGAAGATGGTCTATTGACCTTTTTGCACTGCTTGGGTTCATAGTTTATATTCCTTGTTATCTATTATCGTTTTTTATATTTTTTTGTTAGTCTTGCAAAGTCATAAAAATCACTTAGCATAAGATATTGAATCTGTATATCCTCAAATTTTTGTAAAAGTGGAGGAAAGTTTTCACCATAGAGTCGTACATCTGTTATAAACTCTTTTGGGTATTCTAGTTTTTCCTCTTTTAGTGTTGAAAAGCACTCCATAAACTGTACAAAAAGTTTATTTGTAAGTTGCTCTTTTTGTGGTGTTTGATTTTGTAAAAAGCCTTGAA
>JAYEOQ010000243.1:0-7412 GCA_034723215.1 Campylobacterota bacterium
CGATTATAGGCATATCATCTTTTAGCATCTGTTCCATTTCATCTAAATTTGGCTCTATCTCGTATTGTTTATCTTGTACTAAATCTGTAATATCATCAATAGTAAACAACTCTTTTATATTAAGTTCGCCATCTCTTATATATTGATTATTTATATGTACGACATAAGCACGATTTAGATTTATGGCTTTACTTAAAGCATACCATTGAATAGCAGTGTCATTTATATGATACTCTTTTGTATGTGTAGAAGCTTTTACTTCATATATATCCCAAGCATCACCATTTTTAACTAAAATATCAGCCATAGCAAATATACCGTCTTCTTTAAATGTAGCTTCATATATTACTTCTGTACCATTAGCTATAAGTTCTTTTGTTTTTTTAATCATTCCATTAAAATTAGAGTTATCAAATTCTATCTCAATACCATTTGGAAATAATTCTTTTGCTAATTCACCTACATCATATCCAGTGTTAAAACTAGATTCAGTTTGATGGTCTGGGGCATCTTTAAGCTCAGGTTGGTTTTTATATAACCAAAGTGACTTGTGACATTGTAAGCCTCTTATGTATTGGGATTTAGATAGGGTCATTTTTAAGTTCCTTAAATTTATTAATAAAATTATACTATATTTTGTTGACATCTTTATGTCTGTTTATAAGTATTATTAATAAAAAGTTAGCTTAAAAATATATATTATTTTTAAGCTACATAAACACCATTTAACTCTTTTAACATCATCTCAACATTATTATTAACAAAAAAACCACTATCTAGCTCTATATCACCTAGTTTTGATTTTATATTTAATACTAAGGCTCTTTTACCTTGATTTTTAGAAACTATCTCAAATATATCATATATAATTTTATCATCATTTGAATAGTCTACAAACGCTTGTAAAGGCTCTTTTACCTTTTCTACTTTTTTACCTTTTTTTAGCTTCTCTGTTTTTGCCTCTTTTAAAGTATCTATTTTTTTAAGATTAAATTTTGTACCAAAATCATCAATTTTAACTCCAACTTTAAATGCAATAGGTTTAGTTAAATCAAAGTCTTCCTCAAGCTCTTTTATCCTATCCTCAAAAAGCATAAGTTCAAAACTTCCATGAAAATCCATAATTGTAGCTATCCCAAATGGGAAACCTTTTTTTGATACCCTTTTTTGTATTGTTTCTATTTGCCCTATTAGAAGTGTTTCACTACCATCTGCTAAGTTATCAAACTCACTACTAAGTGTATATTTTATCTCATCGAGTGTTTCTCTATATGGGTCTAATGGATGACCAGATACATAAAATCCTAAAGATGCTTTTTCAAACTCTAAAATCTCTTTATCATCATACTCTTCACATTGATTAATAACAACTTCTATTGTAGTCATATCTTCATCATCACCAAACAATGAACCAATCGCCATCTTCTTTGCTTGTGCAGCTTTTCCTGCAGATTCAACTATATCTTCAAGTTGTAAAAGCATAGCTTTTCTTGAAAAATCAAAACAATCAAAAGCACCAGATTTTATAAGTGTCTCAATAACTCTTTTATTTACTTTACTACTATCTATACGACTTACAAAATCACTTAAATCTTTAAACTCTACATCATCTCTAGCATTAATAATAGAGTTAATAGCAACATCACCAGCACCTTTAAGCGCCCCCATACCAAACATTACAACCTCTTTATCTTCTAGCTTATTTGCACTAAAAACTAAATATGAATGGTTGATATGTGGAGGTACTAGATCAAACCCCATCCTTTTTACTTCATCTACATATTTTACAACTTTATCAGTGTTGTCTTTTTCAAGTGTAAGAAGAGATGCCATAAATTCTGTTGGGTAATAACACTTTAAATAACTTGTATAAAATGTTACCAAAGCATAAGCAGCAGAGTGGGATTTGTTGAATCCATATCCAGCAAACTTAACAATCAGATCAAAAAGCTCTTCACAATGTTTACGGTTATAACCTTTTTTAACCCCACCATCTGCAAACTCACCTTTTAATCTATCCATCTCTTCAACAATCTTTTTACCCATAGCACGACGAACTAAATCAGCGCCACCAAGTGAAAATCCACCAATTACTTGAACAATCTGCATAACCTGCTCTTGATAAACAATAACCCCATAAGTTGGTTTTAGAATCGGCTCAAGAGGTTCTGTAAACTCATCATAAAAGTAGTTTATCTCAGCTCGACCATGTTTTCTATCAATAAAGTCATCAAGCATCCCAGACTCCATAGGTCCTGGTCTATATAGGGCAAGAACAGCGATAATATCCTCAAAGTTTGATGGCTTTAATCTTCTACATAAATCTTGCATACCTGTCGATTCTATTTGAAATAATCCAATTGTATGACCTGTACATATTAAATCATAAACATCACTATTATTTACATCTTCTCTTGTAAAATCTATCCTTTTCCCATGCCTTTGTTCAATAAGTTGTAATGCACCCTCAATAACTGTAAGTGTTTTAAGTCCAAGGAAATCAAACTTAATTAAATCTACATCTTCTACATATTTTCCATTGTATTGTGTAGCTAAAGTATCTTGTCCTGATGGTTTAAATAGTGGAGTTTTCTTCCATAACTCTTCATTTGAGATAACAACACCAGCAGCATGTGTCCCTGCATTTCTATTTAATCCCTCAAGTGCAAGTGAATATTCCCAAACTCTAGCAGCCTTTGGATCCATATCACAAAGCTCTTTTATCTTTGGCTCTTTTTCCCAACTATCAGTTAGATTTATCCCTAATTCATCAGGGATAAGTTTTGCCATCGCATCTGCTTGAGAATATGGCATATCAAGAACTCTTGCAACATCACGAATAACACCCTTTGCAAGCAGTTTACCAAATGTTATAATCTGTGCAACATTTGCTCTTCCATATTTTTCAACAACATAATCAATAACCTCTTGTCTTCTTGCTTGGCAAAAATCCATATCGATATCTGGCATAGATATTCTCTCTGGATTTAAGAATCTCTCAAAAAGTAAACCATAAGGCATAGGGTCAATATCTGTAATCTCTAAAGCAAAAGCTACCAAACTACCAGCTGCGGAACCCCTTCCAGGTCCAACTGGAATTTTTTGGTCTTTTCCAAAAATAACAAAATCCCAAACAATCAACATATACCCTGGAAACTTCATATTATTTATAATATCCATCTCAACTTTTAGTCTATCTCTGTACTCTTGATGTTTAGATTCATCTACAATTTCAAGCCGTTTTTCAAGCCCTCTTTCACACTCATCTATAAATAATACTTTATCGTTTTCAAGTGAATATTCTAGTTCTGGTTCAGGTAAAACTAAATTATTCTTTACTGATTTTTCCCTTGTAAATTTAAAGTTTGGAGGAGTTGGATCTCCAAGTTTTATCTCTAGGTTGCACTTGTCTGCTATCTCTTGTGTGGAGTGTATCGCTTCTGGAATATCTGCATAAAGCCTTGCTATCTCTTGTGGTGACTTTACATAAAACTCATGAACACTATGTCTCATACGATTTGGATCATCATATAATTTATTCATAGCTATACACATAAAGGCTTCATGGGCTTCTGCATCTTTTGGATTTGTATAGTGGGTATCATTGGTAGCTACTATTTTTATACCAGTTTCTACTGCTATTTGGATAATTTGTTTATCTATATAGTGCTGGTCATGGATACCATGTCGCATAATCTCTAAATAAAAATCATCACCAAATACCTCTTTATATTCAAGTGCAATTTTCTTTGCTTCATCATAACCTTTTGCACCATTTTTTACATTTCTTGGATTTTTTAAATTCAGATGCCAATTTATCTCACCTTGTAAACATGCTGCTGTACAGATTAAACCATCACAATTTTCAAATAAAAGTTTTTTATTGATTCTAGGATAATAATAAAACCCATGCATATATGCTTGAGAACTTAAAAACATAAGATTTTTATATCCAACATCATTTTTTGCATATAAACACAAGTGAAATCTTTGTTTTGTAGATTTATCCCCTATATCTTCTTGATTATGAAGATAAGCTTCCATCCCTATTATTGGTTTTATACCCTCTTTTCTCATTGTATTATAAAAATCAATTGTACCAAACATATTACCATGGTCTGTCATAGCAACCGAAGTCATACCCAATTCTTTTATTTTTTTTGCTAAGGCTTTTATCTTATTTGCACCATCAAGCATTGAGTACTCTGTATGTAAGTGAAGATGTGTAAATTGAGGTGTTTCGTTTGTAGACATTGTAATTCTTTGTAGTTATATTTTGTAAATTATATCCAAAATATATAAATTTAAAATATGTATCAATAATTTCTTAGTATATTGTTGTATAATTCATATAAAAATATAATAAGGTTTAAAATTTGAAGTTTAATAATAAAGAGGTTATTTTATTTGATTTAGATGGTACTTTAATTGATAGTGTACCCGACTTAGCATCTGCTGTTAATTTTATGTTAAAATCTATAAATCGTGATACATTTAGTGAAGAGATTATAAGATCTTGGGTAGGAAATGGTGCACAAATACTTGTAAAAAGAGCTTTACTTGGAAAAGCAGAAATAAATGTAGAGATAGATACTAATTTATTTGAAAAAGCATTAAATATTTTCTTATCATTCTATAAAGATAATCTATGCAACAATACAAAACTTTATAATGGTGTATTTAATTCACTTAAATATTTAAAAGATTTTGGTTATAAGTTAGTGATTGTGACAAATAAACCTTATGATTTTATTGAGCCAATTTTAACTGGCTTAGAACTAAATAGTCTATTTGAATTTTATGTTGGCGGAGATAGTTTAGATAAGAAAAAACCAGATCCTATGCAGTTAACTTATGCTTGTGAAAAGTTAGAAGTTGATATCGAAAATACTATTATGATTGGTGATTCTAAAAACGATATAATATCTGCAAATAGTATAAATATGCAATCTATTGGTGTAACTTACGGATATAATTATGGTGAAGATATAAATATATACAATCCTAATGCAGTAGTTGATAACTTTTCTGATATTTTACCTTTTTTAACGGATAAATAATATGGCAAAAATTGCAGTAATTGGAGCAGGTGTAGCAGGTGCAACAGCAGCACTTTATTTAGGAGAAATAGGATTAGATGTAACACTATTTGAAGAAAAGCCAGATTTAGTTAGTGGACCACCTTTTTGTCATCTACATGCTGGAGGTAACTTATATCGTGAGATACCTGACTCTCAATGTATAACACTACTAAAAGAATCAATTGATCTATTAAGATTTTATCCACACTCTATAGACTATAGACCAACTGTTATTATTATACCTAAAAATGATAATATAGACCCGAAAGAGTTACATCCAAGATTAAAAAAGTTACAAAACGAATATCAACAGCTAATAAATAGTGATATTAAAAATAAAGTATTGGGTGAGAGTAAAAACTATTTTAAATTTTATAATAGGGATGAGATAGAAGAGATAAAAAATAAGCAAATTGTTAAACAACCCAAAACATTAGATGAATGGATGATACCTGTATCTAAAAATATTGACTTAGATAAAGTAAAATTTCCCTTTGTGATTGTTCAAGAGTATGGATTAAATCTATTTAGACTTTGTGCAAGTGTTTCACTTTCATTAGAAAGCTTATCAAATTGTGATACAAAAACAGATACAAAAGTTATTAACATAACAAAAAATCAAAACAGATGGAATGTGAAATCTACAAAACAAAATATCTCAAATACAGAAGAGTTTGACTATATAATTAATGCAGCTGGTTATAAAAGTGGAACAATAGATGATATGCTTGGATTTAAACGGAAACGATTTGTTGAGTTTAAAGCAGCATATGTAACAAAATGGGAAAACTGTACTGATATTTGGCCAGAAGTTATATTTCATGGTAAAAGAGGTACTCCAAACGGTATGGGTCAATTTACACCCTATCCAGATGGTCATTTTCAACTACATGGTATGACAGAATCGATTACTCTTTTTAATAATGGATTAGTTAAAAGTTGTGATAAAAGTTCTCAACCAAAATTAGATAATAAGTTTATAAATAAAATTGATAAAAGCTGGGAAACTAAAGATGTAGAAAGTCGAACAAATCTAGCTATCAATCATCTTGCAAAATTTATACCAGCTTTTTCAAATAGTAAAGTAGCTTCAAAACCATTATATGGAGCTCAACAGATACCAGGCACAGATAAAGAGCTTCGAGCATCTGATGTTTCATTTGAAGATGATCGTTATGCTAGATGTGAAATTGTAAAAGCTTCATCGGTATTATCAATGATTGATAGCATTGTAGATAAACTTATTAAATTAGGTTATGTTGACAAATCAGCTTATAAAAAAAGAGATTTTAAAAATAGAGATATAGATATAAATGATATAGATAACTATTCAAAATTAATTTGCCAGAAAAGAGATTATCCAATATCATTAGGGACAGTAAATACCCAAAAAGGATAAAAAAAAGGCTAGTTGGAAAACCAACTAGCCTTTTTATCTAAAATTAAATTTTAGTTACTATACAAATGAAATATAAGCCATTTGTGTAGCATCACCTCTTCTAATTCTAGTTTTAATAACAGATGTGTATCCACCATTTCTATCAGAATATTTAGGTGCAATTTCTGTAACTAATTTATTAGTTGCAGTTTTACTTTGTAATTGAGCAAAAACAGACTTGTGTGAATTATCATCACCAGCTATTGCTTTTGTTATTAACTTCTCTACATATCTTTTTAACTCTTTTGCTTTAGGCAAAGTAGTTTCAATCTTTTCTCTTTCAATCATACAAATAGCCATGTTTGATAACATCGCTTTTCTGTGAGAAGATGTTCTACTAAGCCTTCTATATCCATGCTTATGTCTCATTGTTCTACCCTTTTCTTATTAAGCTTTTAATTGCTCTAATTTTTTTCTTAAAGCTGATGCTGTATCTTCATCTAAAGATCCACTGATTGGGAAACCAATCTCTGTGAACTTATCAGAAATCTCTTCTAAAGATTTTTTTCCAAGATTTTTAATACTTTCAACTTCAACTTTACTCATAAGTGCTAAATTACCAACAAATTTTATTCCAGCTCTATCAAGTGAATTAAAACTTCTTGCACTTAAATTTAAATCCTCTATCTTTACAATTAAATCTTTTAAATCAACTGTGCTTTGATTGCTATTAACTTCAACCATTTTAACTTCTGAAAGATCAAATACTTTATTAAATACTGACATTTGAGAATACATAGTTGTAATAGCTTCTTTAAATGCATCAATAGGAGAAATTTGTCCATCTGTATCAACTGTAAAAACAGCTTTTTCATAGTTAGGATTATCTTCTACTAATATTTTTTCGATATCGTAAGTCACTTTTTTTACTGGAGTAAAAAAAGCATCTACTG
>JAYEOQ010000244.1:0-7402 GCA_034723215.1 Campylobacterota bacterium
CTTTTATTTATATTTTCATTCATTTTGCCAAATTCGTCATTGCTGGTTATTGGTATCTCATGTATCTCTTTTTTAGAATCCTCCAAATAATCAAAAAATGATTTCAACCCTTTTTCTAAAAGGTGAAGCGGATTTAAAACAAATCTTTTCAAAATAAAACCCATAACACTTATTATAAAAATACCAAGTGATATTGTAATCAATAAAGCCATATAGATAATTTCATTTGATGCACTTAGCATTGTATTTAATCTATTTGTAGGTGTCCCAACTAATACTATTCCTAGTTTTTTATTTTTATAATCTTTTATATCTATATGTGTATAAAAAAACTTTTTTGTTAAAAAGTATTTATCTTTAAATATACTTTTAAGATCAATATTTTGAGCATCTTTTATAAATATATCATTCACAAAATTTTGAGAAATCAGATAGTTTTTTTGGAATAATTTATCTTCGTTAAATTGAGAAACTTCTACCTTTTTCTTATCCATTAACAATACAAATCCGCTATCTACTTTATCTAATTGTTTTGCAATAGAGGTTAAACCTTGAATAATCTCTAATGAACCTAAATAATTATCATCTTTATCAAGAATAGGGATAATAGAACGATAAGTTAAACCAGCTTTCCCTATATCAAATGTTGTCAACTCTTTTCTTGTTTTTTTTACTTTTACAAGAGAGTCTCTAAAACCGCTTAAATCATCACCAAATTTATCAAGTCTCCAAAATCTTACAAACGATTTTATATCTTTTGTATGTAGATGAATTTTAATATTTTTATATGGTGAAATATCTTTAATTTTTTTTTCTAAATCTCTTAAACTTGTAATAGCTAACTCTCTATTATCTGTTTTTAAAGCCTCTTTAATTCTTATATCATTTACAATTGAGACTGCATTTGTCAATCCTATAAGCTTTTTTGTATTAAATTGATGATTTATTTTTGTAGTTATATTTTTTTGAATCTGCCCATATGCTTTTACTTTATTTTGTTGAACATACCAACTTAATGTAAAATAACCAAATATCAAAGTGATCAAAGATATTAATACTATTGATACAATAAACTTACCCTCTATTGATCTGTCTTTAAACATTTTTAACTCCATTTATAAAAACTACCTCAAATTCTAAATAGTTTTTATCATAATTTTTATACAGATATTTAGCATCTTTAAACGACAAACTATTTGTCTCTCCACTAACCCCGGAGTTTTTAATATATGAAAACAGCTCTTTTTTATTGTCAAATTCCAGTTTATAGTTTAAAACCTCAAAGTCACAATTGTAAAAAGGTGTAAAACTGTTTTTTATAGTTTCAAGTTCTAAAATAGGGGAGATTCTGTTTGTTAGCTCAAATATTGTTTTAAAAGTATTTGATGTAAATAGAACCATATTTACAGTGTTTGATATTTTACTTAATGCTTTAATGATTTTTGGAAGATTCTTTGACCATTGTAAAGCTGATGATGATAAAATAAGATCATACTTTTCATCTTTTATATTATAAAAAAACTCCTCACTGTCAAAATCCAAACAAACTATCTCTAAGTTTTGTGCAGTTGGATGTATATCACACATCACTTGTGAAAAATCGATAGCTTTGTAGTAGTCATATTTAAAATCTATATTTTTAAATACCTGCCCGGAGCCACAGCCCAGTTCTAAAATTCTTTTTGGTTTATCCACTATCTCTCGTACTAACGCTTTTGATACAATTTGTTGAATAATGTTATTGCTGTTATACTCATTTGCATATTTTGAAAATTGGTTTTTTATTGCTAGTTCTTTTATCATTGTTTAAGTTTAACTCTTTTTAAATAAATTTTAGATAAAATGCCAATTATTTTAAAATTATAAGGTTAGATATGACATCAACACTATTAATAGTACAATTTGTTTTAGCAGTTTTAATCACTATTACTGTATTACTTCAAAAAAGTTCAAGTATGGGACTTGGGGCTTACAGTGGAAGCAACGAATCAATGTTTGGAGCAAAGGGTCCAGCTAATTTTTTAACAAAATTAACATTTATGTTTGGTATTTTATTTGTTTTAAATACTTTAACTTTAGGTTATTTATATAACCAAGAAAAACAAAGCAGTGTTGTGGATAATGTAGAGATAAACTCGTTAATTCCAGAAGCACCAGCTTTACCTGTTGCAGCTCCAACTGCACCAGTAGCACCAGCTAAATAATCTAACAACATAAAAAATGAGATATCTATTTCTTTTAATTATCTCATTTTCCCTCTCTTTTGCTAATGCACATATTTTTGTGTATCATAGATTTGCTGATGATAGATACCCAAGTGCAAATACAACAACTCAAGAGTTAATTAAACATTTTGAATACTTTAAAAAACACAACTACAAAGTTGTACCTCTAAATGCTATTTTAGATAAGTTAGAAAATAAAGAAGAGATACCGTCAAATTGGATAGCTTTAACTATTGATGATGCTTACAAAAGTTTTTATAAATCTGGTTTAGAGGTATTTAAAAAATATAACTATCCTTTTAGTTTATATGTTTATATAAAAGCAACTGATAAAAAATATGGTGACTTTATGACATGGGAAGAGATAAAAGAAGCAAGCAAATATGGAGAGATAGGTTTACACTCATATTCACATCCAAAACTTCAAAATCTAACATCAAAAGAGATAATAACTGATACTCAAAAAGCTTATGATATTTTTGAAAAGGAATTAGCTTTTAAACCTACAAGTTATGCTTACCCTTATGGGGAATACACTTCAAATGTTACAAAAGTTTTAAGTGAAAATTTTGATTTTAGAACAATTTTAAATCAAAGTACAGGCTCGGTAAATAAAAATACAAATATAAATGATATCCCAAGAATTGCTCTTGTGGGGGAAGTAAATATTGAACATAAGTTAAGATATAAGAGTTTTAATGTAGAATGGTATGAACCAAAAGAGTTCCCAGAAGATGGTGTACTTAAAAGGGTTCATGCAAAAGTGGATAAAAAGATAAAAACTCTTAAACTTTATATCACAAATGAGGGTTGGAGAGATGTTAAAGTTGTTAATGGGATAGTTGATATACCTTTAAACATATATCTAAAAAGATCAAGAACAAGAGTGATGTTGGGTACAGATGTATTTACAATCTCAAATAAGATACTAAATAAAATCAAAACTAAAAAGAAGGAAAAATAATGATAAATGAAATTTATGATGACACAAAATTAAATATGGAAGAGTCTTTAGAGGCTTTAAAAAGAAATTATCAAACACTTAGAACTGGTAAGGTTATGCCAAGTATTTTAGATAATATCACTATTGATTACTATGGAACTCAAACTGGACTTGCACAAGTAGCAAATATTACAACTCCAGATGCAACAACTGTCAATATCTCTCCTTGGGAAAAACATTTAGTTAAAGATATTGAGTCAGCTATTGCTGCTGCAAATATAGGTGTAAATCCAAATAACAACGGTGAATCTGTACAACTGTTTTTTCCACCAATGACAAAAGAGCAAAGAATAGAATCTGTAAAAGGTGCTAAAGTTATGACTGATAATGCAAAAGTTGCTATTAGAAATATCAGAAAAAGTGCAAATGACAAAGTAAAAAAACTTGAAAAAGATAAAGAGCTTACAAAAGATGAGTCTAAAGCATCACAAGATGAGATTCAAAAAATTACTGATGGTTTTGTATCAAAAGCTGATGATATGTATAAAGCAAAAGATGCTGAAATAATGAAAATATAGGTTATCTAGTATGAATGTAGAACAGATATATAAAGATTCATCAGCACTATTAGAGGGTCATTTTAAATTAAGTAGTGGTAATCACTCACAATTTTATTTACAAAGTGCAAAAGTACTTGAAGACCCAAAAACTGCAAAACTTTTGGCTGAAGAGTTAGCAAAACAGATAAAACAAAGTGGTATTCAAGTTGATGCTGTTTGTTCACCAGCTCTTGGTGGACTTATCGCTGGATTTGCACTTGCAACTGCTTTAGATGTAAGATTTATTTTTGCAGAAAGAGTTGATGGTGTTATGAGCATTAGAAGAGGTTTTGAAGTACAAAAAGGTGAGAAGTATATTATTTGTGAAGATATTATTACTACTGCTGGATCTGCTTTAGAAGCTGCTGCTCAAGTTGAAAAAGATGGTGGTGAGATAGTTGCTTTTGCTGCTTTGGCAAATAGAGGTTTTTGTCAAAGAGAGGGTAGTAGTACAGAAGCTACTGAAAAATGTAAATTACCAAAAGGTACAAAACTTTTTGCACTTGATGATTTTACATTTGAGATGTATGACCCAGATAATTGTCCACTATGCAAAGATGGTAGTATCGCTTATAAACCAGGAAGTCGTGGCAACTAACTAGTATGGCAAGATGGAGAGATACTAAAAAAGGTAAAATAAAATCTAAAGTTGAAGAGACTAAGGTTGAAAAAGATGATACCTATCTAATTTGTGCATCTCCACTTTATAGAATAAAAGCATTTATCACTGATATGTTTATGATTATGATGCCTATTATGTATATTACAACTTATTTAATTATGGATGGTGCTGAATCATTTAAAGGCAGTGAAGATGCTAGATGGATAACTATGATTATTTATGGCATTATAACTGTTATATTTTGGGTTAAAAAAGGTCAAACCCCTGGTTTTAAAGCTTATGATTTAAGACTAGTAGATGACAATACAAAAAAAACTGTAAGTTTTGGAATTGCCGTTGCTAGATATTTTATGTTTATTATTAGTGCTGTAACTATTGTTGGTGCTATATTACCATTTTTTAGAAAAGATAAAAAAACACTTCAAGATGTTATTATGCAAACATCTGTAGTTAGAATCAATCAATAATCTAATATAAAATAATCTATGTTATTTTTTAAACTCTCTGCATTTTATTTTTTCTATTTTGCAGCAGTAGGGGTATATATTATATTCCTACCCAAAGTATTACATGATATTGGATATACACCTGCAGATATCGGTATAGTTTTAGCTCTTGCCCCTTTAATGAGATTTCTTACCCCTTTTCTGTTTTTAAAACATATTGAGCTAAGTCAAACCCTATTTAAATCTATACTTATTTTATCAGTTTTCTCAGCATCTTTATTTTATATCACTATAGATAACTTCTATCTTTTTATGATAAACAACGCTATTTTAGGTGTTTGTCTTAGTTTATTGCTTCCATATATTGAACTTATAGCTATAAAAGAGTTAAAAAATAGTTATGGTAAGTCAAGACTTTATGGTTCTATAGGTTTTATGCTTATAGGTCTTGTATTGGCTAACTATTTAACTGTTCCGCAAGTAGCATTGCATTATTATCTAGTGGCAACTGTTTTTACAGCACTATTTGCATATAGCTTACTTCAATATGATGATGAAACACATATCCAAACGGAAGAAGATGAGAAATTCTCACTTTTAAAATATTGGCCATTTTGGTTAAGTCTATTTTTAATGCAGGTTAGTTTTGGTGGATTTTATAACTTTTTTACAATCTATGAATCATCTTATGGGATAAGTTTGGAACTTATAAGTTACCTTTGGGCATTTGGGGTGATATGTGAAATTGCTATGCTTTACTATCAAGCTCCAATACTGCAAAATAATCTACTAAATATTATAAAAATTTCTATATTTATTACAGCTGTAAGATGGCTACTATTATTTATATTTCCAGAGTCTATTAGTGTCTCCTTTTTTACACAAAGTTTACATGCCTTTAGTTTTGGGCTTTACCATAGTGCAGTGGTGATATATCTATATAAACTATATGCAAATAAAAAACTTGCTCAACAATTTATGCTTGGTGTTGCTTATGGTTTAGGTGGATTTGTGGGGGCTATTATAGCTGGATGGACTTATGGGGAATATCTATTTTTATATTCAGCAGGATTATCTTTTTTAGCATTTTTAAGTTTATCTAGATTTAAAACTATAAAATAAATTTATATTAAACTTTTGTTCTATAAATTTTCATATTTCATACATACTTTTATTAATGATGTAATCTCGTAAAATATTAATGATTTTGATTAATTAGTGGCAGAGAGTGGGGGATTCGAACCCCCGGAGGTATGACCCTCGCCGGTTTTCAAAACCGGTACGTTCGACCAACTCTGTCAACTCTCTATAAGAATAAAAAAATAATACAAAGGTATTGCTTTTTTATGAATATTAAAAAATAATACAAAGTACTACTTTTTTTATGAATATTAAAAAATAATATTTAGAATATTGCTTTTTTAATGATTTTTATTTAAATGGTGCGAATGGTCGGAATTGAACCGACACTCCGAAACCGGAATTGGATTTTAAGTCCAACGCGTCTACCTATTCCGCCACACTCGCATGTATTTTGACTTTTATGCCAAAGGTATATTTTGTATCTTTTTAACAATTAAATTTTATAATTTTAAACAAGTGGCAGAGAGTGGGGGATTCGAACCCCCGGAGGTATGACCCTCGCCGGTTTTCAAAACCGGTACGTTCGACCAACTCTGTCAACTCTCTATATAATGTTTAAAATTCTAAATGGTGCGAATGGTCGGAATTGAACCGACACTCCGAAACCGGAATTGGATTTTAAGTCCAACGCGTCTACCTATTCCGCCACACTCGCATCTGTTTTTATAATCACTTGGATTAAAGGTATATATAAATAAAATATGTCATCTTTTATTTAGTGGGCGAATTATAGCCATCTTTTATTTAATTGTCAAGTAAATTTTATTAATTTTTGGTATAATTTAAAAAATTTAGGACAAACTCGTTTTGTCTCGCAGAGATAAATGTATAAAAATTCACTTTTTTATAGATTTATTAGAAGCGATAAATAAAAACCAACAAGGATATTTTATGAGAAGTGATGAAGTAAAAAAAGGACACGATAGAGCACCACATAGGTCTCTATTTAGAGCTACTGGATTACAAGATGAAGATTTTGGCAAGCCATTTATTGGGGTTGCGAACTCTTTTATTGAGATTATCCCTGGACATTTCTTTTTAGACAAAGTATCTGACATCATTAAAGATGAGATTAAAAAAGCTGGTTGTGTACCTTTTGAATTTAATACTATTGGTGTAGATGATGGTATTGCTATGGGTCATGATGGTATGCTTTTTTCACTTCCAAGTCGTGAGATAATTGCAAATAGTATTGAAACAGTTATGAATGCACATAAATTAGATGCAATGATAGCTATTCCAAACTGTGATAAAATTGTTCCTGGTATGATTATGGGTGCTATTAGAGTTGATGTTCCAACTGTATTTGTAAGTGGCGGTCCTATGGCAAAAGGGTATACGCAAGATGGTACACCTATTGATTTAGCAACTGCTTTTGAAGCTGTTGGTAAGTTTGAAGCTGGAGAAATTACAGAGGAACAACT
>JAYEOQ010000245.1:0-7376 GCA_034723215.1 Campylobacterota bacterium
TTATTTATTGCTTGAATATTTTGAGATATATTAGAAGTTGCCACCTCTATATACAACACTTTTTTAGATATTGGGATAATATTAAATTTTCTTAAAAGAATAGATAACTCATCAAATGGTAAATCCATACCATCTTGTAAACCATAATCTATCTCTAATTCTAATAAATCATATTTTTTCACTATACACCTTTAAAGATATTTTTTCACCACTCTTTATATCTAGAAGTTCTACACTATTTAAGCCAATTGAGATAATCTTTTTATTATCAACTATCTCATTTAGTTTATACCAAACATTATTTATTAAAACATTTGATGATATTACTGCAAATAATTTTATACCTCTATTTTCTCTCTTTTTTGTATCTTTTTTAAAATTTATAAATGGATTTGAGATATTTTCAAGCTTAGTATAAATTTTATTTAGATTATAAAAATAATTAGTAGCCAAGTCAATACTTAATATAAATATTTTTTTATCTATATTTAATTCAAATCTATTTATTATAAAATGGTTTTGTAAATAATTTAGAAAGTTTATGATATCAATATATTTGCCACTTATTGATAGGTTAAAATTGTTTTTATTGATCTCAATACTGCTGATAAAACATCCAAATTTTTCACTTTTTTGTTCTAAGAGTTTAACCATATAACTATTTGGTTTTTTTACTATTTTTGATTTTAGATTTTGTATCTTTTTTTTATATTTCAAATCTTCTATTGGTATTTCACTAAAACTCTTTTTAGTTATAGAGATATTACTAATATAGTATAATCCAACACCATATAACATAATAACCAATAAGTATATCTCAACTTTCTGATATAAAAATAGTTTATTAAATCTAAATTGAATATCCATAACATATTATATCATAAAAAATATCAATTTAAAGAGTATCTATAATCACATCCATCATATAATCTTCAGTATCTTTTTGAAATACAATAGATTTAATCTCTATATCATCTTTATAAGTTGTAAGGAAGTTTAATAATCTTTTTTTATCATACTGCACTAGAGTTGCCATTATTTTATTTTCATTATATTCAAACTTTTTTATTGTGATTTTATTTATTTTTAAATATCTGAAGAACTCTACTGTTTTATCTATAGCTTTTGTATTATGATTATTGTATATTTTTTCTAACTTATGATAACTATTTTCAAATTTTGAAGATGGGTTTTGAATATCTTCATCTATTTCATTATACTTTAAATTATATTCTTGATATACTAAATAGATAAAAACAATAGTAACAACTACTAAAAATAGTTGAAATATTTTATAACTTTTATCTTCTATAATACTACTGTATTGATATTTCTCTTGCTTATTTTTTAGATAACTATCTTGTAGAGTTTCAAACTCTTTTTTATCTATTTGTATAATATTATCGATATCTATATTGTAAGTTTGAGTTATATATATCTCTATATCTTTACTATTTGCATCTTTTATATTTCTAAGTAGTAAAAATTGTTGATTTTTGTATAATACAAATTTATCATCCATAACAAATAGGTCAACACTATTTTGATTCTTTTTTTGATTATAATAACTTTTTAAAATAAATGGTTCTAATATAAAATCTTGTTTATTAACATTATTAAAAATCAAAATCTCATAACTTAAAGATGAGTCTATAAAAGTTGCATAAAAGAAGCTATCTTGATTGGTCTTTATATCACTATTTAAAATTGCAGTTATAAGAAAATTATTTAGATGTTTTGAAGAGATCTCTTCTGTTACTTTTGTTGATAATGTCTCAATTATTTCTGAGTTTATAACCTCAACACTATCATTTCGTTTCATAATCTAGTCGAAGTTATAACCTAACTCTTTAAGTGAACTTTTGTTTTTAGTCCACCCTTTTTTAACAGATACAAAAAGTTCAAGATATGCTTTTTTACCAGATAGTCTCTCTATCTTTTTTCTAGCATTGTACCCTATTCTTTTAATAGCAGTAGCACCTTTTCCTATTATCATCCCTTTTTGAGTTGATTTTTCTACAACTATTGTTGCTTTTATCACATCAATATTTTCTTTCTCCTCAACTCTATCAATAATAACATCTGCTTCGTAAGGTATCTCATCACTAATATTATCAAAAATAGATTCTCTTATAAACTCTTTGTATAAATCTCTTAAGTGTGAAGTTGTCATAATCTCTGTATCAAACAGTGGTGGCGATACAGGAAGATGCTTTACTATCTCATCTAAAATATCAGTATATTTACTACCTTTTTTAATAGATACATTTAATAGTGATTCATATTTATCATCATATTTTCTATACTCTTCCATCTTTTCAAACAACTCTTCTTTTGAAACAAAATCTGTTTTTGTAAGCATTAAAATATGTTTTGTATTCTTTTTATTTAGTTCTAAAAACTTCTCATAGTGTGTAATTTTATCAGTAACAGGCGCTAAAAATAGAATCAAATCACAATCCCCAATAGCTTTAAGTGCCTCTTCAAGCATAAATTGGTTTATAAGTTTTTCATTCTCATGGATACCAGGAGTATCAATAAATACTATTTGATCTTCGCCATTCATAACAATAACATTTGATCTTTTTCTCGTAGCATTCGCTTTATGCGAAACCATAGTTATTTTTTCCCCAACAAGCCAGTTTAATAACGAACTCTTACCAGCATTAGGTCGCCCTACAGTTGCTACAAATCCACATTTAGTATCTATCAATTTTTTACCTCTTTTTATATTTAATTACTCGATTATAGTTAAATTAAAATTAATTGCTTATTATTTGATAATACACTATAATTGCACAATATAAATATCAAGGTAAAATATGACAGATTATGATGTAATAGTTGTTGGTGGTGGACATGCAGGGATTGAAGCATCTTTAGCAAGTGCTAGAATGGGAAAGAAAACTTTACTTATCACTATGCTTGTAGAACAAATAGGGGCTGCTAGTTGTAACCCAGCTATTGGTGGACTAGCAAAAGGTCATCTAGTAAGAGAAGTTGATGCACTTGGTGGTCAAATGGGACTTTGTACAGATGCTACTGGTATTCAGTTTAGAGTATTAAATAGTTCAAAAGGGGCTGCCGTTCAAGGTAGCCGAGCTCAAATAGATATGGATCAATATAGAATATATATGAGAACTATCTGTTTAAATACACCAAATTTAGATATATATCAAGATGAAGTATCAGATTTGATAGTTGATAATGATATAGTTTCAGGGGTAAATACAAAGCTTGGTGAAAAATTTACTGCAAAAAAAGTTATCCTTACAACAGGAACTTTTATGAAAGGTCTTATCCATATTGGTGAAGCCCAATACCCAGCAGGTCGTGCTTGGGAACAACCAGCTACAACTATCTCAACTCAACTAAAAGAGTTAAATCTAAATGTTGGAAGATTAAAAACTGGAACACCAGCAAGGATAAACTCAAACTCTATCGATTTTTCTGTTATGGAAGCACACGGAGGAGATGAGAAACCACACCCTTTTAGTTTTAGAACAAATAAAAAAGAGTTTAAACCTACTCAACTACCTTGTTATATCACATATACAAACCTTGATACTCATGATATAATAAGAACAAACTTTGATAGAGCACCACTTTTTACAGGGCAAATAGAGGGAACTGGTCCAAGATATTGTCCAAGTATAGAGGATAAAGTAAATAGGTTTAGTGAGCGAGATAGACATCAACTATTTTTAGAGCCACAAACACTAAAAGCTGATGAATACTATATAAATGGATTATCGTCTTCACTACCTTTAGATGTACAAAAACAAAAGATACACTCTATAAAAGGTCTTGAAAATGCAAAAATCGTTAGATATGCTTATGCTATTGAGTATGATTATGTTGATCCTACTGAACTTTTACATACTTTAGAAACAAAAAAAGTAAAAAACCTTTACCTAGCTGGACAAATAAATGCAACTACAGGTTATGAAGAGGCAGCAGCCCAAGGGCTAATGGCAGGGATAAATGCAAGTTTATCAATAGATGATAAAGAGCCATTTGTACTAAGAAGAGATGAGAGTTATATCGGTGTATTAATTGATGATTTAGTTACAAAAGGGACAAATGAACCATATAGAATGTTCACAAGTCGAGCAGAATACAGACTACTACTTAGAGAAGAATCAGCAGATTTAAGACTTATGGAGTATGGATATAACTTTGGGCTTATCAATGAAGATACATTTAAAACTATGAAACATAAACAAAAAACCTTAGATGATGCTGTAAAATATATGGAAGAGATTTGGTTCACTTCAAAAAAAGAGAACTTGGCACTTCTTAAAGAACTAGAAGAGGATAAAATATCTGACAAAATTTTATTAATAGATTTAGTTGGGAGAAATACAATTACCAAAGAAAAATTTGATATTTTAGTTCCAAGTTTAAAAGATACAGATGATTATTTAAAAGAACAAATCATAATTGAAGCAAAATACTACAGATATATCGCAAAACAAAAGAAACAAATAGATAAGATGAAAAAACTTTTAAACTTAAAAATTCCAGCTGATTTTGTATATGATGATTTACCTGGGCTGTCATCTGAAGTTATCGAAAAACTAAAGAAATTCAGCCCTCCAACACTTTTCAATGCATCAGAAATAAGTGGAGTGACACCTAGTGCTGTGGATATTATTCATCTTAATATTGATTTGAAGAGTAAGAAAAAATAAACTATGTTGATGGGTGGGAAAGTGATGAGCTTTCCCAAATTACATTAATATAGTTTAATTGTAAAAATTAAACATATAAATAATAAAACCATCAGTTTTAGGATCATTAGGATACCTTTCGATAAACACTCCCACCCAACACTACCCACAATGTAAAAAATACATAAAAAAAGGTAGAAATTTCTTTCTACCTTTTTCGGTGTCATCTATGGGTCATCACTCCCAAGGACTAAGTAATCCTAAAACTATGAATGTATTATAATAAAAATATTATTATTTGTCAAGATTTGAAAAGTAAGAAAAAATAAAATGGAACTATAAAATAGCTCCATTCTTTTAATAAAGTTTCGTTACTACTAGTAGTAATAAAATTATTATAAATATCGGGTTCATAATAATATACCTCCTTTATAGACTTTGGATAGACCATAAAAAAAGCAAGGATCATGACTTCCTTGCTTTTAAATCTACCCTTTAATCTATAAAAGAGATGAACCCGACATTCATTACAAAACTATAACCTAACTATTCTTCAATCCTGCTTTAATAAAGTCAAGTATAATTGGATTTGGAGTTTGTAAACTACTTGTAAATTCTGGGTGAAATTGAACACCTACAAACCATTTATGATTTGGTATCTCTACAACCTCAATTAATCCATTTGATTCACCTGTTATATCCATACCAGCTTTTTCTAATCTATCTTTATATAATGGATTTGCTTCATATCTATGTCTATGTCTTTCGTTTGAGATACCTTTTCCATAAGCTGTTTCAAGATTACTTCCTGCTTTACTTTCAAATGGATAGTCTCCAAGTCTCATAGTACCACCCATTGGGCTTTTATGAGTTCTTACTTGTGTTGCACCTGCTGTATCTAAGAATTGTTCTATTAAATAGATAGCAGGTTCTTTTGTATCTTTATCAAACTCTACACTGTTTGCATCTTTTATACCTACTACATTTCGCAAATATTCTACAATACTAAGTTGCATACCTAAACATATACCTAAATATGGCACATCATTTTCTCTAGCAAACTTAATAGCTTCAATCTTACCCTCAACTCCTCGTTCACCAAATCCACCAGCAACTAATACGCAATCACTATTTCCTATAATCGCTTTAGCACCTTTTTTCTCAATGATTTCACTATCACACCAATTAATATTAACTTTTGTATTTAAGTGAGCTCCACTATGGATAAGTGCTTCTGTTAAAGATTTGTATGCTTCTTTTAGTTCAAGATATTTACCTACAAATGCTACTGTCATCTCATCTTTAGGTGCAACGATATGTTTTACTAAGTTATCCCACTCATCCATATCTGGATTCATCTCACTCATCTCAAAATGTTTCGCAATTGATTTTAAGATACCATCATTTAAAAACTTCATAGGTACTTCATAGATACTTTTCGCATCTCCAGCTTCAATAACAGCATCATCATCAACATCACAACTATATGCTAACTTTTTCTTTAAATCATCTGGAAGTTTATGTTCAGTTCTACAAACCAACATATGTGGCATAATACCAATTCTTCTTAACTCTTGAACACTATGTTGAGTTGGTTTTGTTTTAAGCTCACCTGCTGCACTTATATAAGGTATAAGTGTTACATGGATATTCATAGTAGTTGTTTTTGGGTTTTCGTGTCTTACTTCTCGAACAGCTTCCATAAAAGGCAACCCTTCAATATCTCCTACTGTACCACCTAATTCAACTATTAAAAACTCATGCCCTTTCCCTGCTGCATAAATTCTAGATTTTATCTCATCAACGATATGTGGAATAACTTGAATAGTTTTACCCAAGTATCCACCCTCTCGTTCTCTTTGGATTACACTACTATAAACTTGCCCAGTAGTAAAGTTGTTCATCTTTCCAAGAGTTTTATCGATAAATCTTTCATAATGCCCAAGATCAAGGTCAGTCTCACCACCATCAGCAGTTACATAAACTTCACCGTGTTCTAGTGGACTCATTGTCCCTGGGTCTACATTTAAGTATGGGTCGATTTTCAACATACTTACATCAAAACCACTTTGTTTAAGCAAGGCTGCTACACTAGCACTAGTGATACCTTTTCCTAAACTACTTAAAACTCCACCTGTTACAAATATATATTTTGTCATGATTCTACAAGTTTAATGCAGGTAGAAGATCATTGTTTTCTTCTATTCTTAACATTCTTACATCTTTCACACAAGCTGTAAACCAAGGATACTGTTTAGCTAGTTTTTGAATAGTCATAACACAATTTACAGCATTTATGCTTTCATTACCAAAGTAAACACTCCCTTGCTGCCAACTAAAATTGTTTGCTTCCATAAACTTTCTTATATCTCCATAAGCATTAGTTGGAGATGTATTGTGATATTCATTACCTAAACAATTAGTATCAATATCAAATGTTACTGCATACATTATTCTTCCTTAAATTTGTAGATTTTATTTATTTAGTATACATTAAATTTACTAAAAAGTGCATTAACAGTGTTTTTGGAAAAGAGACTTATGGATTAACTATACTTTTAAAAACCATATTATAAATCCTTTAAAACTTATCAATAATCTTTGATAAAATTACAAAAGCACCGATAACTGCAATTAACTGCATCATATTTTTATTTAATGATTCTTGAATAGTTGTTTTTATATCAGCTTCTAAAACCTTGA
>JAYEOQ010000246.1:0-7360 GCA_034723215.1 Campylobacterota bacterium
AAGTTTATCTTTTGAAACCACTACCAACTCTTCACCATCTATAGATACAAATCTCAACTCTTTAATCTCTTTAACACTACTCATATAAAATTCAAATCTATGTTTCAATTTAACAAGTAACCGTTTGCTATTAGAATCTGCAATTGTAATTAAAGATAAAGTATTTTTTGCTTTTTCTAGTATTAAATCTGTAGTATTTTTCAAGCTTTCTAACTCTTTATTATACTCATGTACTATCACATCTTTTTTAAATGTTGTTAACTGATTGTGAATATTATAAAATAAAAACATCATAAAAACAATGCTTATAAAAGAGGCACCAAGACTTATTTTCAATGGTAACTTCATCTATTTAACACCAAAATTCATATGTAACACCATCATAATAAACCCCCATATTGAAAATAGTGTAACATAAAAAAATGTTAAATTTGTGTTATCTTAGTTTAATTAGAAAAGATATAAAAAAACAGACAAACCAATAAGTTCATCTGCTTTATATCTAAAATAGTTAAAAATTATTACTTTACTTCGTATTGTTCACGACCCATTTGGTATAAATCAGCACCATGTGTATCATTTATAACTGTTACAGGAAAATCTTTTACAGTGATTTTTCTTACAGCTTCAGGTCCTAATTCTGGATAAGCTATAACTTCAGCAGCTGTTATTTTTTTACCTAATAATGCACCAGCACCACCAGTAGCTCCAAAATAGATACCACCATATTGCTCACAAGCATCTTTAACTGCTTGGTTTCGTTTACCTTTTCCAATCATCCCTTTTGATCCATACTTTAACATAGTAGGTGAATATGTATCCATTCTATAAGATGTTGTTGGTCCCGCACTTCCAATAGGTTCACCTGGCTTTGGAGGTGTTGGCCCTACAAAATATATGATAGAACCCTCTAAATCAAAAGGTAACTCTTCCCCTGCTTCTATTAAATCAACTAGTTTTTTATGTGCAGCATCACGAGCAGTAAAAATTTCACCATTTAGATATACAATATCTCCAGCTTTTAATTTTCTTGTTTGCTCTTCTGTTATCGGTGTTGTGAAAGTATATTCAGCCATATTTTTCCCTTTTTAATTATATTGTTATATGTGCATGTCTTGAACTATGACATTGAACATTTACTGATACTGGTAATGATGCAATATGACAAGGGTTCGCTTCAATATGAACAGCAAGAACAGTTTGGGTTCCACCCATACCCATAGCTCCAATTCCTAGCTTATTTAACTCATCTTTAATTTCAGCTTCCATTTGGGCCATCTCTGGGTCTTCATTAACTGAACCAATTGTTCTAAAAAGTGCATGTTTAGAAGATATACCAGCTTTTTCAAAAGTACCACCAATCCCAACTCCAACAGTTAAAGGTGGACATGGATTTCCACCAGCATCAGAGATAACTTGTTTAACATATTCAATAATTCCAGCTTTCCCAGCAGCAGGAGGGAAAACTGTAGCTCTTGAAACATTTTCACTTCCTCCACCTTTTGCAGCATATTCTACCTCTATTTTATCACCGCTAACAATATCAAAATGGATAATAGCAGGTAGGTTGTATCCTACTGTATCTTTTAAGTTTGCTCTTGTAAATGGTTCACAAGTTGAAGCTCTTAAATATGCCTCTTTATAACCTTGCTCTGTACCTTCATTTATAGCATCTCTTAAAAGTCCACCAACTATTCTACAATCTGCTCCAACATTTACAAAGAATACAGCTAATCCAGTATCTTGACAAAGTGGTCTTTTCTCATTTTTTGCAATATCAGCATTTTCTAATAATTGTGCTAAAACCTCTTTTGCTACTGGTGATTTTTCTTCATCGTGAGCATCTTTTATAGCTTTGTAAGCATCATCAGGTAAAACTGTACCACAATGAACAATTACATTTTTAATAGCAGTTACTACATCTGCATATTGTATCTCTCTCATATAAACTCCATAATATAATTAATTTAAAAGTAGTCTATCATAAAATATTTAATACTTAATAAATTTTTGATATAAAAAAAGGGTCAGCAAAGATGCAAACCCTAAATGTGAATTATAGTAATAAATTATATATTAAGAAAAAAACTTATTCTCTTTTAAAATATTTATACCACTATTAATAGTTTCAACAGATGCGTGAAATTTTGTTCTTAAATCATCATTTAAATCTAACTCAATAATTTTTTCTACACCATTTTTACCTAAAACTACAGGAACTCCAACTGTAACATCTTTGTATCCATACTCACCATCTAACATAACAGATGATGGCATTATTATTTTAGTATCATCTAAAATAGCTTCTACCATTACAGCAACAGCACGACCCGGTGCATAATATGCAGAAGTACCAAGATGCTTAACTATAGCAGCTCCACCATTCTTTGTTCTATCAATTATACTTTCCATATCTTCATCAGATACTAGTTGATCTATAGGAACTCCACCTATTGTAGATAATGATACATCAGGTATCATATTTTCACCATGATCACCTATAACCATAGCTTTAATATCAGCTCCACCAAATCCAGTGATTTTTTTAATCTGATAAGCCATTCTTGAACTATCTAAAGCTCCTGCCATACCAACTATTCTATCTCTATTCCATCCAGTGATTTTATGTGCAACATAAGTCATCACATCAAGAGGATTTGATACACAAATAATAATAGCATTAGGTGAATATTTTTTAATATTTTCTATAACATCTTTCATGATTTTTGCATTTATCATTAGAAGATCTTCTCTAGTCATATCACTTTTTCTAGGAATTCCTGCAGTTATAACAACTATATCACAATCTTTCAATTCAGATGGATCTTTAGCACCAGTTACCACTGTACCTTTTGAAGCATATAGTGTTGATTGCTCTATATCTATAGCTTTACCAATTGCAATATCTGTATTTATATCATATAGCACTATCTGGCTACATGTTCCCATCATTGTTAAACTATATGCAGCTGTTGCACCAACTGCACCAGCTCCAACTATTCCTATTTTTCTATTTATCATATACTATTCGCTTCTCTTCCATTCTTTATATAGAGCTTCATGCTCCGCTATCTCTGCTTTGCTTGGTTTTCTTCTGCAAGAAAGATAACCTTTACTGCCGTCACATGATTCAAATGGGTAAACTGTAGCATATACCCAATAAAATCCACCGCCTTTTACAGAATTCTTAACAAAACCTGTCCATATATCACCTTTTTGAACTGTGTCCCAAAGTGATTTAAATGCAGCTTTTGGCATATCTGGATCTCTTACAATATTATGTGGTTGTCCAATCAACTCTTCTAACTTATAACCTGCAATATTACAAAAATCTTCATTTGCAAAAGTAATAATCCCTTTCGAATCTGTTTCACTTACAAGAAAGGCATATTCATCTAGTACTGTTTCACCATTCATTATATATCCTTTTAGTTAAATTTTTTTTGACTTGCAGTTGATACAAGTGTATTTGCCAATTCTTTTACTTCACCTGCAATTTGAGATACACTATTCGCATCATGGGCATTCTCTTGTGTTACCCTATCAAGCATAGTTACAGCATCATTTATCTGCTCAATACCAGTCATCTGCTCTTTTGAAGCAGCTGATACATCTTCAATTATGTGGATTGTATCATTCGTATTTGTATTTAATGTTTCATAACCTTCAATCATAAGGTCAGATACTTTTTTACCCTCATTTGCTTTCACTGAAGCAGACTCAACCAATGCTTTAATCTCATTTGCAGCCTCTGCACTTCTGCTTGCTAGATTCCTAACCTCTTGAGCAACAACTGCAAAACCTTTTCCAGCTTCACCTGCTGTTGCTGCTTCAACTGCTGCATTTAGTGAAAGGATATTCGTTTGGAATGCAATTTGATCAATAACTGTAATTGATTCAGTAATAGCAGTTACTTGGGCATTTATATCATCCATAGCAGAAGATGTTTGACCTGCTAGCTCCATACCATTTGATACTGCTTTTTGTACTTTACTACCTAACTCTGACATTTTAACTGCATTATTTGCATTGTTTCTTGTAATACTTGTAATCTCTTCAACTGCTGCTGCTGTCTCTTCTAATGATGCCGCTTGTTGATTTGCTTTATTTGCAAGGTTTATAACAGATTCAGTCATTGTTGAAGAGTTTGCTTCAAGATGTTGACCATTACTTAAGTTTCTTTTTGCACTATTTGCTAAAGCATCACCCAATGAATTTACACTATTCATAACAGCTAACATATCTTCTTTAATTTTTGGAGAGATTGATAATTTTTCTCTAAAATCATCATTTGCGTAATGCTCAACTATTCTTTTAAGCTGTCCCATATCTTTGTCAATAGTTTCTAACATCTTATTGATAGTCTTTTTAAGTGTATTAAGCATTGGACTCTGAGTATTTGCATGGATTCTGCAACCATATATACCTTGTTCTACTTTATCCATTGTTAAAACAACTTCACCCATAATTTTCATATCAGATTGGATACCCTCTTGAACTTCGGAAACTCTCTTTTCCCACTTACTTAAAAGTTTATTAACATTACTGTTACCAGACTGTTTAGTAAAATCAAATCTATTACTTTTTCCTTTAGAATATTCTATAAAATGATCAAAAAATTGATCTAAAACATCTAAGTCACCCTGAGTTGCTAATCCGAACATGTTATCACCTTTAAATTTTATAAGAAGATTTTATATAAACTCTTCTTAAAACTTATTTAAGTAGAATATAATTTATGAATAAAAGAATTATATGTCAGAAGTGTAAGTTTTACTATGTAACTTGGGAAAAAAACAAACCTCATGGTTGTAGAGCATACAGCTTCAAGTCACAACAAATCCCCTCTGTTGTTGTAAAGCAAAGTAGTGGTGTAGACTGTAGTTTTTATCAATTAAAAGGTTAAGTGTTGTTTGAGAATTTAAAACAAAATATTAGTTTAATAAAAGAATCAAAAATAAACATTATGCAATCTTGGATCTCAAATAGTGATGTATTAAGAGTATTAAAAAAGTATAATATAGCTAAAGAGATTTTTATTCAAAAATATGCATTTGGGATATTTGATTACTATATTTGTGTTCTCGAAGATAAATGTGAAATTGGTGATTGTCCTGTAATAGAAAAATTATTAGAATTTTTAAAAGATAAAAACATAGGTTCAGATGAACTTTTTGTTATATGTGCAGGTTTTAAAAATGCACTAATAGAGTTTATGTATGATAAAGAGATAAACTCATTAGCTATTCAAAAAGAGATTATCTATGTTTATGAAAGAAATTTTGAGGGTGTATTAAAAAAATATACTAAAACAATTCAAGAGATGGATAAAAGTCTTAATGTAAGCAAACATCTAATCGATGAAAATATTATTATGTCTACTACTGATTTAAAAGGTATTATTACTAATGCATCAACAGCTTTTTGTGAAATCTCTGGGTATACTCTTGAAGAGTTAAAAGGGCAACCACATAATATTGTAAGACATCCAGATATGCCAAAAAAAGTATTTGAACATCTATGGGATACAATATCAAAAGGTAAAGTTTGGCGTGGAGAGGTTAAAAACCTAAGAAAAGATAAGAATATATACTGGGTAGATGCAACAATTGCACCTGAATATGATAAAAATAATAATCATATTGGATATAGTGCTATTAGACACGATATCACCTATAAAAAAGAGGTATCAATTCAACAAGATATTATAGTAGAACAAGCAAAATCAACAGCACTTGGTGAGATGATAAGTATGCTGGCACATCAGTGGAGACAACCACTACAAGCAATTGCTATATTGATACAAAAACTACCATTAGAAAAATTAATTGATGGTGATGTAAGTGATGAAACACTTGAAAATGCAGTATCATCTATTGATCAACAATTATCATACATGTCTAAAACAATAGAGGACTTTAGAAGTTTTTTCAACCCTTCAAAAGATAAAGAAAAAATATATGCAAGTGCATTAATAGAACTAGCTAGAGATTTTTTAGCTTATAGTTTCAAAGTAGATGATGTACATTTTAATGTTATTTATAAAAATGATATTGAGATAAATATCCATGTAAATGAGATTTTACAAGTGTTTATCAATATTTTAAATAATGCAAAAGAGGCATTATTAGAAAATATTGCTGAAGATAGAAAAATAACAGTAGAATTTTATAAAGCTAAAGATAATATTGTATTTGATATAAATGATAATGCAGGTGGAATTCCAAGTATTATTATGAATAAAATATTTGAACCATACTTTAGTACAAAGAAGAATAAAAACGGTACAGGATTGGGACTTTATATGTCTAAAACAATTGTAGAAAAAAATGCTAACGGGATATTAAGTGTAGAGAATATAGATAGCACTGATAAAGATGATAGACAATCATCTGGTGCTACATTCAAAATAGTACTACCAATAAATTAAATTAAATAGGAGATAAATTTGTTATATGAAGAGTTAAAAACAACTGTTAAAAATTTAGGATTTGTTACAATTGAGAGTTTTGCAAACTATATAGGGGTAACATCAAGTGATATATTAACTTGGGAAGAGAAAGATGAAGTTCCTTATACAGTAGCATTAATTGTACATCTTCTACAAGGGGAACAAAACACTCCTAATGAGGGTAATTCTCTTGATCTTTTAGTTGAAGAGTGTTTACCTTTGGCACAACTGTTAGAAGAATCATCAAGTTTTCCACATAAATTAGAGGAGATGTTCTTACTTCAAAAGAAACTAAATGATAATACAAATGGTACTAACTGGGAACTAGGGATAAATAAATTTGACAAAGAGATAAATTGGCTAAGATGTATCCATATGGAGGTAGCTGAACTTATTGATTCTACACCTTGGAAACATTGGAAAAATATTTCTGATGCACCTGATTTAAATAACATTCATATAGAACTAGTAGATGTATGGCATTTTTTAATGAGTTATATTCTACAAGAAACAAATATTCCAAAAGCAGTATCTTTAGTAAATACACACTGTATATATGAAGCTATTGAGATAGAAGATATTGATCCAAAACTTATTGTTAAAGAGGCTGAAAAGTTATCATATATTGCTTTTGCAATTGAGACAGGAAATATGCCTGCATTTAGTGGAGTTGAAAGATTTATTGATCAATTTTTTAGATGTTGTAAACTATCAGGATTAAGTTTTACTTGGCTTCAAAAAATATATATTGGAAAAAACTGTTTAAATAAATTTAGACAAGACAATGGATATAAAGATGGAACATATGTAAAAGTTTGGAATGGACTTGAAGATAATGTTGTTATGATAGATATTTTAGAAAATATTGATGATTTAACTTTTGATATTGTTTATTCAAAACTTCAAAAT